>JAPLBK010000042.1 GCA_026392775.1 Actinomycetota bacterium | reverse complement strand
CCTAATCTCATCCTTACGCCCCACGTTGCTGGAATAACGAGTCAAAGTCAGCTACGCATTAATGAAATTCTTACATTAAACATCGCTTTAGTCCTAGGCTCTAAACCAGCCACCCATGCCGTTGGTGCTTTAGCGGAAAGTAGTAACTAATGTCTACGTTAAACGTTGGTTCTGCAATTGCTACAGCAACATCTTTATTAGAAGCAGCTGGCGTTCCTACGCAAGAGGCAGCAACAACTGCTCGCTGCATTGTTGCAAGTGATCGATGGGGAATTGGCAGTCATGGTCTGATGCGCCTTCCTTTTTACCTCACTCGTTTACAAGCAGGTGGAATCAATCCAAAAGCAGAGTTAAAGGTTGTTACAGATTTGCCAAGTTTGGTTGTCTTTGATGGTGATGATGGATTGGGCCATTGGCAGTTACAAAAAGCATCTGAAATTGCATCTGAGCGGGCAATGGTTAATGGAATAGCAGCCGTTGGTGTTGGCCGTTCTAACCACTGCGGTGCTTTAGGTATTTATGTCTGGCCGATGATTAATCGTGGATTAGTAGGTATTGCATTTAGTACCGGTCCTGCAGTTATGCCACCGTGGGGTGGTAATCAACCATTGCTTTCAACTTCTCCTATTGCAGCAGGTATTCCAACCAACCCACCGACTGTTGTTGATTTAGCAACAAGTGCGGTTGCTCGTGGAAAGATTCAAGCAAAAGCTCAAGCAGGCGCTGAACTTGAACCAGGTTGGGCCTTCACAAAAGATGGTGCACCAACAACAGATGCCAAGGAAGCGTTAGCTGGAATGCTTGCACCATTAGGCGGCGTTAAGGGTTATGCAATAGCAGTACTTGTTGAATCGTTAACTGGAATGTTAATTGGACCAACTTTGGCTAAGAATATTCCTGACATGTTTGCAGCTAGCCAGGATGCAATGCCTCAACAGATCTCACACTTTGTCATTGCTATTGATGCATCCAAATTATCGGTTGATGGAAGCAATAACAGAACTAATGAGTTCACCCAAGAAGTTAAAGCTGCTGGAGGCCGCCTGCCAGGGGCAAATCGTGTGAACCCAGAGAATCTCAATAACGGTGATGAAATAACAATTACTGATCAAGTCTCAGAGCAGTTGAGTACCTGGTCCACAAAGCTCGGTATCTAAATGACTAAAACACTTTCAGGCCTTGGTTTAATTGCAGCGATAGTCGCTGTTGCATTTCAGATTAATAGTTTTCAACCTGCGATCAGCCCGCTAGCTTTGTGTGTGGGATTTGGATTCTTGATGGCAAATTTTGCTACATGGCCAACCTTTGCCGCAGCTGGTACTGCTCTTTCGAGTAAAAAATTAATGCGCATTGGTGTTGCACTCCTAGGTGCCCAAGTCAGTGTTGTTTCACTCAAAGCCATTGGCTTAAAAGGTGTAATCACGGTTATTTTGGTAGTCAGCCTCACAATTTTTGGGATATTAGGGCTTTCAAAACTATTTAAGATGAGTGGGGATTTGGGTCTACTTATTGGAGTTGGTTTTGGTGTTTGTGGTGCAACTGCAGTTGCAGCAATTCGACCTCAAACTCGTGCAACTGAAGAAGAGACTTCTTATGCAATTGCTCTGATTTCATTGTGTGGAACTCTCTCAATTTTTGTTTTGCCATTCCTTGGTAACTTAATGGGATTGAGTGATCAAACATTTGGTGCCTGGGCTGGTGCTGCAGTGCATGATGTTGGTCAAGTTATTGCAACAGCCTCTGTTTGGAGTGATGATGCAGTTAAGTCTGCAATCGTCATAAAACTCTCACGTGTGTGCTTACTTGCACCAATTGTTTTGATTCTCACGCTTCGTCATCGCAAATACTTGAAGGCCCAAGGTCAAAACGCTCAAGATTCAGCAAAAGTTCCACTTATTCCATTTTTCGTTTTAGGTTTCATTGCAGTGGCTATCATTCAAAATGTTTTTGAGATCCCTACAGGAATTCATGATGCAATCGTGCTAACTAGCAAGCTCTTACTCGGTGCTGGATTAGTTGCACTTGGTACAGGAGTGCGTTGGAGGGCAATTCGCGCAATCGGTGCACGCCCAATGGTGATGGGCCTCATTGCATGGGCAATGGTGGCTGGTGTTGCACTGGTTGCTGTTCGTGTAACAGGGCTATAAGGTGTAAATATGTGTTCGCGAGTTACTTGTAATAGATGCCAAAAGCCAACTTGGTCAGGTTGTGGTGAGCATATTGAGCAGGCCTTAGTTGGGGTGGCCCTGAAAGATCGCT
>JAPLBK010000087.1 GCA_026392775.1 Actinomycetota bacterium | reverse complement strand
GCAGTCAATTCAAAAAACCCGCAAACCTTTTACCATCGCACTTTTGGTAGTAATAGTTTGGTTTGGCATAACTGGGGTTATGGGTCCTCTATTTGGCAAGCTTTCTTCAGTTCAAGAGAATAACAACTCCTCTTTCTTACCAAAGGGTGCTGAAGCAACAAAGGCTGCAGATGTTATTGCGACATTCTCTGATGAGAAGACCTTTAACTTTCCTACCTTGATTTTATTTGAAGGCACATCAACGCCAGAGACTTTTGCAGCAATTAATGCGCATATCTCGAAAGTCGGTGGATTAACTCTGGACGGAACCAGCGCAAAAATCTCTGACTTCTTAGCTCCTGGCGCACAGATAAGTGTCTTTCCATCCCAAGATGGAAAAGCGATATTGGCAAATATCCCATTAGATGGAAATTCACTCTCCAAAGTTCTTCCAAACGATAAGCCGGTTCTACCTGAGGTTGTTGCAGCACTTCGCGCCGACATCAAGCCAATTGCGCAAGCTAATGGTCTCACACCGTATGTAACAGGTCCTGGTGGATTACTTGGCGACCTATTTAGTGCTTTTGGAACTTTAGACTCCACATTGCTTTTAACCACTCTTGCAGTTGTTGCAATCATCTTAATTTTCGTTTATCGATCACCAATTTTGTGGATCATTCCTCTCTTGTCTTCGTTGTTCGCCCTCTCTACAGCAGGTGGAATTGTTTATCTACTTGCAAAAAATGACATCATCGATGTTGACGGACAATCCCAAGGCATTCTCTCGGTATTGGTTATTGGTGCTGCCACCGATTATGCACTTCTGCTTATTGCTCGATATCGCGAAGAGCTACATCTTCATGAAAGCCGTTTCGATGCGATGAAGAATGCATATAAAGGTGTGTGGGAACCTATTCTTGCTTCAGGTTCAACAGTTTCCATCTCTTTACTTGTTTTGCTCTTTAGTCAGCTAACAAACACTGCAGGTCTTGGCCCAGTTGGAGCGATCGGAATTGTTTGTGCAATGCTCACAATTTTGACCTTGCTACCAGCTCTTCTTCTGCTCTTTGGTCGCTGGATATTCTGGCCAAGACGACCTGCCTTTGATGGTGATGATCATGTGATGAGTGGTCCATGGTCAAAGCTTGCAAATGGAATTGGACGCAATCCTCGCAAGGCTTGGGTAGTTACAGGTTCAGTCCTGCTGCTTTTTGCTTTCGCATCAACAACACTTAAGGCTGATGGAATCGGAACAGTGGACACATTCACCGGTAATCCTGAATCAGTCGTTGGACAAAAGCTTCTCGTTACCCACTTCCCAGGGGGAGAGGGTGATCCAACTCAGATTGTTGTGGCCGTCGATAAAATTGATGCGGTAACAGCAGCTGTTAAGAATGCACCTGGCGTAACAGGAATCGTTCCTTTTGTTGATCCAATGACTAAGGTAATGAAGGTTGTTAGTAACAGAGCCATTTTGAATGTGACGCTGGATAAGGCTCCAGATAGCGTGGAAGCATCAAATGACATTCCTAAGATTCGCGAGCTGGCTCAAGTCGCTGATGCAACCTCATTAGTTGGTGGTACAAGTGCGGTCTATTACGATGTTCGAAAAGCCAATGACAGAGATAACAAGACGATTATCCCAATCATTTTGCTCGTGATCACAATCATTCTTGGATTGCTGCTGCGCAGTATTTTGAGCGCGATAGTTCTTCTCGGAACGGTACTCCTTTCCTACTTTGCAACTCTTGGAGTTTGTGCGCTGGTCTTTAATAACGTATTCGGCTTTGCCGGTGGTGATAATTCATTCCCACTCTTCGCCTTCATCTTCTTGGTGGCATTGGGAATTGATTACAACATCTTCCTTATGACTAGAGTGCGCGAAGAAAGTGCCAAGATTGGTACACGAGCAGGAATTATCAAGGGTGTGACAGTAACTGGCTCAGTTATTACATCAGCTGGAGTCGTTCTGGCAGCAACCTTTGCTGTTCTTGGTCTGTTGCCGCTGGTTCCATTGGCACAACTTGGCTTCGCTGTGGCCTTTGGAGTACTTCTAGACACCATCATTGTTCGTTCAATCTTGGTACCTGCAATAGTCCATGAGATTGGTCCAAAGATCTGGTGGCCTTCAAAACTGCAGCATGAAGATATAAAGAGCTAATGCGTGTAGGCATTGCTGGATATGGATTAGCAGGACGTTATTTCCACGCACCTTTACTCAAGGGATGTGGTTATGAAGTCGTTGCGATTCAAACCAGTAATGCCGAACGAGCCGGCCATGCATTAGAGGACTTTCCGAATGTAAAAGTAGCTGCCACTATCGAAGAGCTAGTTGCGCACAAACTCGATCTCGTTGTCGTTGCATCGGCAAATCTTGCCCACGCTGAACATGCATTTGCCGCAATTAACGCTGGCATTGCTGTTGTTGTAGACAAGCCTATGGGACGCACATTTGCTGAAACTGCAGAGATTATCTCGGCAGGAGAGCGGGCAGGAGTTCCAGTTTCAACTTTCTTTAATCGTCGTTGGGATAGCGATGCACTAACAATCAAGAAAGTTTTAGCCTCCGGAGTACTTGGAACTATTCACCGCCTAGATTCACGTTTTGAACGCTTTCGCCCCGAGCTCAATAAGGCTTCTTGGCGGGAGAATATGAGTGCAGCCGATGGCGGGGGACAACTCCTTGATCTTCAACCGCATCTGATTTCAACGGCCATAGATTGGTTTGGCAAAGCAGAGTTAGTCATTTCCACAGTTCGCAGAATTCGTGGAGGCGCCGATGATGATGCTGTATTAATTCTCAAGCACGATTCAGGAGTTCTTTCAATCCTGAGTGCAAGTGTTGTTGTGGGTGCACCAGGTCCTCGCATTCGAATCTTGGGTAGCGCTGGCGCGTTAGTTATCAATGAATTGGATCCTCAAGAGAGCTTGCTTAAGAGTGGGAAAGTTCCTATGGGCGGTAAATGGGATGTTCCTACGAAGTCAAAGACATTCATTCATCGCGGAGATAAAGTAGAAGAAATAGTTGGCGAAGATGGCAACTACGCCACTTTCTACACCTTGGTTGCTGGAGCAATTGCTGGCACCAACCCATGGCCAATTGCAAATGATGATGCGCTCTTAGTTGCGAAAATTATTGATCAGGCGCGAAGTAACGCACTTGATGTCTAAGAAAAGTGATGTCCTAGTTGTTGGAGCTGGGTTAGCGGGGTTAAGCGCTGCAATTCAACTGCAAAATGCGGGTCGATCTGTAACTGTTATTGAAGCCAGCGATCGCGCTGGCGGACGAGTAGCAAGTGATCACATTGATGGCTATATCTGTGATCGTGGTTTTCAACTCATCAACTCTAAATATCCAGCCCTCATTGAACTTGATGTTATCGATGAGATTGATTTCATACCTGCACCGCGCGTAATCGAGGTCAGCTTAGGAACTGAGCGAATACCACTCGGTGATCCACGTAGCGCTCCGTTTTCAGCGTTGCATCGTGGAACTGGTTCTATGAGTGAGAAAGTAAATTTTGCCCGATTCATTTTTTCTAAAATAAAAGGTCAGCAATCACTTGGCCAAACCCTGCGCAGGGTTGGTTGTGGAACAACATATGAGCGAGTACTTCGTCCATTCTTGCAAGGCGTTTTCTTAGCAGACCCAGACAAAGTTGATGCTACCTATGGTCAAATCGTCATTCGTTCATTTGTTACTGGCTCTCCAGGTATTCCTAAGTTTGGAGTCGGCCAGCTCTCACAGGCTCTTGCATCTCGAATTACAGATCTACAACTCAATGTGCGAGCAGAGCGCATCGCTGGCAACAGAGTGCAGACCTCTGCGGGTGAGTTTCAAGCACACGATATTTTGATAGCAACCGATGCAACAACTGCAACTCAGCTATTAGAACTTCGTGAAGTGTCTCGGATGCAGGGATGCGTTACTTGGTATCACGCAACTGATCAGAATCCATCTGGGAGTGGACGCTTGCTGATAGACGGGCAAAAGCGTGGACCGGTCTTTAATTCATTGACCATCTCTGATATTTCAAAGGCTTACGCCCCAAGCGGTATGAACCTGATTTCAAGCACAACTGAACTTGGAACAACTGATTCAGAAGTTCGTCGTCATCTTTCAACTATGTGGGGCGTTGAAACCCGTGATTGGCAGTTGATTGCAAAGTATGAAATTCCTGCGGCGCTGCCGCTGCATGAAGTTGGGAAAGCACTCACTGCGCCAACTAAGATTTCAGAGAACCTCTATGTTGCAGGAGATCACCGAAGTGTTCCATCCCAGCAAGGCGCACTCTTTAGTGGCAGCCTGGCTGCGCAGTTAATCTTGGACTAGTTGATTGAGCGCTTCGGTTATGTTGTAAGACATGAGGAATTACCTTTTTAGAACCCAGAACTTCAGAGGAAAAACCACCAAGTGCAATCTTTAAGGCAAATGCAGGTGCTGGAAAGAGTGCTGGGCGGTGAAGTGCGCGGGCAAGGGCTGATGTAAATTCTTGATTAGTTACAGGATTAGGTGAGGTCACATTTACTGCACCAGAAATTGGATTCTCTAATGCAAAAACGATAGCGCGGATTTGATCATGCAATGTAATCCAAGACCACCACTGCTTGCCTGAACCAAGTTTTCCACCGAAACCTAAGCGAAAGAGTGGCAACATCTTGCCAAGAGCCCCACCAGTTGGATCAAGCGCTAGTCCCGTGCGAATCTTTACTGTGCGAACATCTCCCGCTAGATCTGCTGCACTTTCCCACTCGCGGCAAACCGCTGCTAGGAAATCATCTCCAACACGATCAGTTTCAACTACTGCGCGGTTCCCACTCTCTCCATACCAACCGATAGCACTTGCAGAGATAAATACTTGTGGCTTTAGTTCTGCAACAGCTTTAGCGATAGCAGTGGTGCCAAGTAAGCGGGAGTTGAGAATTTCTGATTTAAA
>JAPLBK010000104.1 GCA_026392775.1 Actinomycetota bacterium | reverse complement strand
ATGCAGGGTTCCTTTGGGTTCAAGAAGTTTGATTTCTAGGAGATCAAGAATTGCCGCATCTTGCCCAGTTTGAAGGCAATGTTCATTAGCTTGTAATTCTTCAGAGGGATGTTCCGTAACTGGCCTGATCCATTTTGAATAAGTCCCGTTGTGGAGAGCTTTACCCGCAAGACAACGACCACTGTGTTTTCGTGAATTAGCCAGGCAGACGAAAGTCGCGGTATGCACGGTTCTACCGCCCGCTCCGGCTAACTTTCTCCATGATTTGAGTCTAAGTCAGCCCAACGACAAATAAAATGGCTTTGCAGGTCAAGAATTCATGACCGCCAAATTAATTCCAAAAAGGCGCTGATTTCCTTGTCTTAAAATGCTAGGTTGCCTTTTATGACCCGTTTACCTAAAAAACGGGGAATTACCCAGGATGAAGAGGATAAATCCCTCATCCTCCGCCAGATGTATTTCAGCCTCCACCGATGGGCTGGGGATAACCTGATTTAGGTCGTCAGGACCTTTGCCTAGTTTTTAGGAATGCCCATAACTATTCCTAAATCAATTCTCTTAACTCCCAAGGTTCCCAGCATCGCAGTGGTCGGTTTAATGCTTGCTCAATTTGTTGTATTCAATATTGTTAACAATCCTGAACCAACCTGCACGCTTAAAGTTGAAAGACCCCATCACTCTACGAGTATCAAGGAGCGACAGGGCATCGACGCCATAAAACTAAACATAACTTCTGAATGTACGGCTCCACGGGAATACACAGTTATTACCGCTCAGATTCAGATGCTCGAAAATAATCGGGAGATAACTGTGAGTAATTTTATATCCCGTAAGGCTGCAGCGATTTCAAAATCATCGGGCAAGGCGGTTTTTAAGAATCTCTTTACTAAATGCGAATTTGGAGACGAGTCTTCATATAGGGGTTCCGCCAAGGGCTATGTCAGATTAAAAGGCGGAAAAGAGATCAGAGTAGAAGGAAACTCTGGAAAATATGAAGCTGAGAATTGTGTAATAGGTGCACAATAAGACTGTGAGTTACTTCGAGGAATGTCTGAGGCTTGGTGAGTGGCTAAGTGAAGCTGACCGACGAGCCCTCTATAGATATTTGCTTGAAAGCAACAAGGAAAATTACAAGGCACAAGCCAATCTGTTGCTCGAAAACTCTTCCTTAAACAAAAGGATTGCAAATGGCGAGGTCATTTACACTCTTCAAAGTAATCAGGTCACATACAAGGCAAGAAAAATTGGATCTATTGAATTTTCCTCAGAGATGCGCAAAATGCAGTTGATGGGTATCCAATTGATTGATACACAAAGACTGAGAAAATTCTTTGCACAAAGTGATGTTGATGTTATTCAGAACTTCCCATTACCTGGTGAAAATCAAGAAAGTGAAGGAGGGTTTTGCGTAGATACCTTTCCTTATTACACCCTTGCTTATTACGCCAATGGCGGAAACCCAATAAAAGGATTAATCAAAAAAATTAGGACGAACGACAAGGACATTCTTACAAAGCTTCGGACTTTGTAAGCAATTTAGATCTGCAAGAACTCATGGATGCCATCAAAGCCACCTTCACGGCCCAACCCTGATTGCTTCACGCCACCAAAGGGAGCTGCTGGATCTGAGATAACACCTTTATTAATGGCAACCATTCCTGATTCCATCGCCTCTGCTGTGCGCAGGGCGCGGGTGAGATTTGATGAGAAGACATAACTAATAAGACCAAACTCAGTGTCATTAGCAAGTTTGATGCCTTCTTCATCAGTATCGAAAATAATGATCGGTGCAACTGGCCCAAAGATTTCATGGAGAAGAATTGGGTTGTCTTTATCAACGATTAAAACTGTGGCCGGATAAAAGGCACCATCGCCTTCAGGCTTAACGCCACCAACCTTTACCTTCGCACCCGCAGCTACTGATTCATCAACGATCTGTGCAATCTTGTTGCGCTCCTTCATTGAGACCGAAGCACCTAGTGTTGTTGTGGCATCAGTTCCGCGACCCATCACAAATAAGCTCATAGACTTAGTCATTTCACTAATGAATGCCTCTGAAATACCACGCTGCACATAGATGCGATTTGCTGATGTACAGGCAGCACCACCGTTGCGCATCTTGGCAAGAAGTAACTGCGGAATTGTCACAGTAAGATCTGCGTCATCATGAACAACTACTTGTGCATTTCCACCTAGCTCCATAGAACAGCGAATTACCCGGTCTGCAGCCTCTTTTAGG
>JAPLBK010000148.1 GCA_026392775.1 Actinomycetota bacterium | reverse complement strand
TGGTTGCTGTTCGTGTAACAGGGCTATAAGGTGTAAATATGTGTTCGCGAGTTACTTGTAATAGATGCCAAAAGCCAACTTGGTCAGGTTGTGGTGAGCATATTGAGCAGGCCTTAGTTGGGGTGGCCCTGAAAGATCGCTGCCAAGGCCATGCAAATGACCCCAAAGAGCCTGGCTTGTTCTCACGCCTCTTTGGCGGAAAAAAGTAGCCAAAAACGGCAATTTAGGCGTAAAAGTAACCAATTCGTTACCTCTTAGACCTATCTGTTCAATGGTATGACCTCTAGGTTGAGCCTGTTACCAGGGGTTGACCCCTTCAAAACCTGATGACCTTTCGAAAGGCTTAACTCTAGAGAAAAGGAAAACAATGTCAGATGTAAACAATGGCATTTCCCGTCGTTCAGTACTTAAGGGTGCTGCAATCGGTGGAGCTGGACTAGTTGCTGGTGGATCACTTCTTGCTGGTTGTGGAAAGAAGAAAGTCACTGGAGATGTTCGCTTCACAATTCGTGGAAATCTAAGTGATGCTGGTGCAAAAATTGCGATCGCAGCAAATGATGCTTACACAGCGAAGACTGGTAATAAAGTTATTTCACAGGCAGTCAACTCAGATGACTTCCAGAATAACTTCGTGCAAATTATGCAAGGAACACCAGATGATGCATTTGGTTGGATGGCCGGATGGCGTACCAATGCACGTGCTGATGCAGGACTTCTAGCTGATGTTTCTGATCAGGTAAAGGCTCTTGGAAGTTCACTTTCAGCTGCTGCAGTTCAAGGTGCAACAAATCCTTCAGATGGCAAGCAGTACATCATCCCTACTACTTACTACCCATGGGGACTTCACTACCGTAAGTCAACAATGCAGGAATTGGGTCTGAACCCAGAGAGCATTGCAACATGGGATGACCTCATCAAACTATGTGAAGCTACACAGAAGAAGGGTCTAGTTGGTTACGCACTTGGCGACAAGGGCGGCTGGGAAGCAATGGGAACATTCGATATTCTCAACATGCGTCTTAACGGATACCAATTCCACATTGACTTGCTTAACGGCAAAGAGCAGTGGACAGATGCCAAGGTTGTAGAAGTCTTCAACCACATGGGCGAATTGATTCCATTCATGAACAAGAACGTTCTTGATATCTCATGGGATGGCATGCGCGATCTTCTACTACAGAAGAAGTGCGGCGCCATGATGATGGGTTCATGGTTTGCTAATGACTTTAAGGCTAAGTCACAAGAAGACTATGACGATCTATGGATCGTTCCATTCCCAGAAATCAATCCAGAGCACGGTATTGACTCAATCGATGCACCACTTGACGGTATTTCAGTTGCCGCAAATGGTAAGAACGTCGAAGGTGGAGCAGACCTTGCTGGATTCTTGGGATCAAAGGAAGGTATTGATGCAGCAGTTGCCGCTGGAGATACAAATATCTACATCAGCAGCGAATTTGATACATCTTCATACGATGCATTCAACAAGCAGAAGCTTGCAGTTCTTGGCGCAGCTAAGAACATCGGCTTCTTCCTTGACCGCGATACTCGCGGTGACTTTGCCGGTCCAGTTGTTGGTCCAGCAATTCAGAGCTTCCTTAAGAATCCAAAAGATCTCACAAAGATTCTTGATAGCACTCAAGCACAATGGGATGCACTACCTGCACTCTAATTCGTTAAATTAAACGATTTAGACTAAGGTAAAGAAATGAAAACGGCGGCTGTGAACAAAAATGTTCGCAGCCGCCGTTCCCTTTCTCGGAATGATCGGTTTACACTCGGTGCATTCGTAGGTATTCCAACTTTGTTGCAGATAATTTTCTTATGGGCACCGACACTCATCACAGTTGTTCTTTCTTTTACTTACTGGAACGGCATTAATGTCGGTGACATTAAATGGGCCGGTCTAGCAAACTACAAAAACATATTTTTCGGTTCACCAGTTTTCTATGATGCGCTAAAGAACAACGTCGTCTGGTTACTGTGGTTCACGTTCCTTGCGACACCACTTGGAATTTTTTTGGCTTATCAATTTGATCGCAAAATTAAGGGTCATCAGATTTATGAAACTATTTTCTATCTCCCTGTAGTTCTTTCCCTAGCTATTATTGGAATTATCTGGAACTTCATGCTCCAGCCTGGTGGCTTTGTGCAAGGTGTGATGGGTAGAGATATTGGAAACGCTATTTCTATCTGGGGTAACTACGACATCAATAGCTATGTGATTATGGGTGTGGCCTCTTGGCGCCATATC
>JAPLBK010000058.1 GCA_026392775.1 Actinomycetota bacterium | reverse complement strand
GGCACCAACCCATACAACCGATAAGAGAATCGTGCGATCGCGACCCTCTAATAGCGTGACTGCAAAGGGAGTATATGAACCGGCTATAAGTAAGTTGATATTTGCATGGTCAAATCTGCGCCAAATCTTTTTCTTCGCAGGAGACCATGGAACGCGGTGGTAGACCGCAGAGACACTAAAGAGCAGGATCGCAGTGAGTGAATAAATTGCGACTGCAAATTTCAAAGAGGATTTACTTAAATTAAATAGAATTAAGGATGCAATGATGACAATTGGCGTTGCACCGAGATGAAACCAACCACGTAGTTTTGGTGGAGCAATCGGCTGTTCTGTCATCTCCTAAGCCTAGGGCTATTAGAGCGATTCTGATCGCTCCACTACCAGAATTAATCTGCGCTAATCAACTTAAGATTTCGTACTGATCTAACGAGCAGTACTAAGAGTGCACACACCAGAGTCACCCCTCCAGTAGCCCACAAGATGCTATGAACTCCGTAGTACATTGCTAGGGGCCCAGCAACCACTACCCCTAGTGGGGCTAAGGCAAAAGACCCAAATGCGTCATAGGCACTTACTCGTGAGAATGACTCTTCCGGAATGTGTGTCTGCATCGCTGTATGCCAGTTGACCGTAAGAACCTCCAGGGCAATTCCGGCAATGAAAGCACCACCCATTGTCAATAGAAGTGGTGCACCCATAGCTAGGGAGAAATTCCATAACGACGATAGTGCAATTACGACGATTGCAAAAAACATAGGTCTACTTACTACAAATTTAAGCGCAATCACTCCACCACAGATCATTCCTAGCGTGAGACCAGCTAAATTGAAAGACCAGTTACGTGGCCCGTTAGAGTTTTCATTAAAGGCAAGCGGCCCTAACACTTGAGTCAATGCCTCAAAACAGGCATTAATTCCAATAAATGCAAGAACGATAGCTACCACCCATGAACGTGATTTGAATTCAAACCAACCATATTTGAGCTCTGTGAAGACCGAGGCTCGTTCACGCTTTTCCATAGGCGCCATATCTAAACGCCATACTAAAACACCGGCGATAAAAAATGAGAGTGCATCGACGAGCAAGGCCCATCCAGAGCCAAAGAGAGTTACCAAGGCGCCTCCACTGAGCGCTCCAACAGCATAACCAAAGTTGCTGAGGAGTCCGAGTACTGCGTTGCCATCGTTGAGTTTTTCTTTTGGAACTATCGCTGGTAGCACACCCAACATAGCCGGCCACCACATTGCATTTAAGATTCCGAATAGAAAGCCCATCACAACTAAAAGTGGTACAGAGGCAAAAGCAAAGATGAACGATGATGCACTTATGGCAACAAAAAGGCTACCGAGCATATCCGTACCGCCAACAATTCGATTTCGCTTGAATCTATCACCAATCACACCACCAAAGAGCATCAATGCAATCATGGGAAACAGACGGGCAAACATCACAATGCTTAAGTCTTTTCCAGTAGCGCCATTGAGGCTAAGCACGCCATATGCAAGTGCGATATCGGATAACCCATTACCAAAGTTAGAGATAAAACGCGCAGAGATTAAAGAGACAAAGCCCTGATAAACGCCTAGTTCGCGTAGTTGAGTTGTAATCATGTCGTTAGCATACCTATCGACAAATACTGCCAGCGCTGATAAGAATCTCCTATGACATTTAGATCTCCTATATTCGAACTCAGCCACACATACATCGATGATGAAGCAGCCTTGAGCCCAATGGGTTGCACCTATCTGGGCAATGGACTCAACCAAGACAAACTTGATGATTTCTCAATCACAGGTGCAGCAGTTTCAGCAGACTTAACTCGTCAGACCCTTAAGAAACTTCTGGCATTAAAGCCCATCGATGAGATCGATCGAATTGCTCAGACAGTTATGCAAGAGCGCTTGGAATCATCCCTTGCTCTGCACGATAGCCAAGAGTCTTTTGTCTTGTGGAATGTTCTTACATCCCCACCTTCAAATGTCCGTTCAATTTTTGAACTCATGCCAAAGAGCACGGATAAAGATTTTGATAACATCGCTAAGCGCCTAGCTGCCGTTGATGGTGCATTTAAGTCATGGACTGGGGCGATCATGGAGGTCGCTAAGGGTGGAAAGACAACTGCTCAGCGCCAAGTTCGCGGAGTTATTGAACAACTGACTAATTACGCAAATGGTGGATTTAGCGTGATGTGTAAGAACTTTGATGCTGCTGGCAAATATCCAGCAATTCATGAGAATGCAAAGTTGGCTGAAAAGGCTGCAGCAGAGACCGCTGAGTTTTTGAAGAATCAATATCTACCTATTGCAACTCCAGAGGATGGAGTTGGAGGAGATCGTTATGCGGTGTGGGCGCGTTACTTTACTGGCGCAAAGTTAGATCTTCGGGCAACCTATGAGTGGGGAATGGCTGATCTAAAAGCAATCAATGAGCGCATGTGGGAGATTGCCGAACAGATTAAGCCTGGCGCAAAAACACTTCGCGAAGTAGCAGATCACCTTGATAAGGATCCAAAGTATGTAATCAAGGGCAAAGATAATGTTGTTAAGTTTTTGCAAGATTTTACTGATGCAGCAATTGCACGCATGGATGGCGAATACTTTGAAATCGATGATCGCATCAAGATTTGTGAAGCTCGTCTTGCACCAGAAGGAAGTGCATCTGCGCCTTATTACAACCCACCTTCTGAAGACTTATCACGTCCTGGCACAACATGGATTCCAATGCTTGGAAAAGATGAAGCCAGTAGTTGGCATTTAGTCTCAACGTGGTACCACGAAGCTGTTCCTGGACATCACTTGCAATGCGCAACTGTTGCAATTGAAAAAGAGCGTTTGTCTCGTTTCCAAATCAATGGTGCATGGATCAGTGGTTACGGTGAAGGCTGGGCCTTGTATGCAGAGCGCTTCATGAATGAGCTAGGCGCCTTTGATGAGCCTGGTATTGAAATGGGTTATCTATCTGCGCAAGCTTTGCGTGCTGCACGCATTGTTGTAGATATCGGAATGCACCTTGGATACACAGATTTTGATGGCAAAGTGTGGAACGCCGAGTCATCTCGCAAACTACTCAATGAGCAGGCACTTCTGGATGAGGATCATTCACGCAGTGAGACCGATCGTTATTTGGGTTGGCCTGGACAAGCTATCTCCTACAAGGTAGGAGAGCGCGTTTGGATGAAGGCACGTGAAGATGCCAAGGCCCGCCTTGGTTCAGCCTTCTCCCTGAAGAAATTCCACACATATGCCCTCAAGATCGGCCCCATGGGCCTTGACCCATTTGCCGTCGAGTTAGCTAGTTGGGATGGGAAATAGGGCTGATTTACTGCCCTCACAGGCGTAAAGATCTGAAATTTCTGTGAAAATCTTGCGGGTTTACCCTTCCTTTTTCCCTCAACCCACGCATAATTGGACTTACCAAGTGCAGTGAGGCGCCTCGAGGTCCTCAATGCTCTGGCACTAGATGCCAAAAGACATCTAGGAAACTTGAACCTCCCGGAGGCATAGTAAAATATGAAACTTGACAGCAATCAATGGAACCTGGTCTATAACGTATTCTCGTTTGGACTTGTTTCAATGCTCGCATGCACCGTCTATACGCTTGTGTCACAACAGCGCGTATTAGCTAAGTACCGTAATGCACTAGTGATGTCATCAATGGTTACATTCATTGCTGGATACCACTACATGCGTATTTTCAACTCATTCAATGAATCATCTGCAGACATGACAGTTAACGTCTCAGGAGCTCAAGGTTCATTCAACGAGGCTTATCGTTATGTTGACTGGCTTCTTACAGTGCCACTACTTCTAGTTGAAGTAATCGCTGTACTTGCACTAGCCAAGGAAGTTTCACGTTCTCTCATCATGCGTTTGGTCCCAGCTTCAGCTGCGATGATCGCGCTTGGTTACCCAGGTGAAGTTTCAAACGATCAGAACACACAGGTTATGTTCGGTGTTCTATCAACAATTCCATTCCTTTACCTCCTTTACGTACTGTTCGTAGAGCTTGGAAAGTCACTTGATCGTCAACCAGCAGGAGTTGCAGAGACCGTTGGTCGCTTGCGTCTTCTATTGATCGCGACATGGGGCGTATACCCAATCTCTTACATCCTAGGTATGGGCGGAGACGCAACTTCACAGCAGTTCGTTGGCGTTCAAGTGGGATACACAGTTGCTGACGTATTGGCTAAGTGCGTATTCGGTCTTACAATTTTGAAGATCGCACGCATGAAGTCAATTGCTGAAGGCATGAAGGAAGATCACTAATTAAATAGATTGAAGATGGGGTGTCGAGAAATCGACACCCCATTTCTATTTTAAGGAGGTATGGCAATGAAAAGTAACCTGATTAATAACTACAGAATGGGCGGATACCTGCTTCTTGCAATCGGCCTCATTAACTTGCGATATCAAACCGGACACAGCGGTGTAGTGACTCATAGCTTGACCATAATTATTCCTGGCGGGATTTTGCTTGCCTCTACCTGGATACCAGCCCTTGCTAAGAAATTAGAAACTAAGGCAACTCAGGCCGTTTCCATCACTCTTGGGCTCAT
Source organism: Actinomycetota bacterium (assembly GCA_026392775.1). The sequence goes on along the minus strand of JAPLBK010000058.1, from coordinate 51 downwards.
TCTTATTGCTTATGCAGTAATGAATTAATCCTTTTTTGTATTTATTTTCTA
>JAPLBK010000004.1 GCA_026392775.1 Actinomycetota bacterium | reverse complement strand
ATGGGAACATCAATGGAGTCATTGATTCACCACTTCAAGTTAGTCACAGAAGGTTTCCATGTTCCGGCAGGTCAGGTCTATGTCGCCATTGAATCTCCACGCGGTGAACTTGGTGCTCAAGTTGTCTCTGATGGTGGAACTAAGCCATATCGAATGCACTTTCGCGAACCATCATTTAATAACTTGCAGGCAACTTCTGCGATGAGTGAAGGCGGCATGGTTGCCGACATCATTGGCGCTGTTGCCTCTATCGATCCAGTTATGGGAGGCGTTGACCGCTAATGGCATTCTCACAAGAAGATCTAGCAATCATGGAAACGATTATTAAGCGTTATCCACGTCCTCGCTCTGCAATTATGCCCTTGCTCCACTTTGTGCAATCACGTGCGGGATATGTGACAAATGAAGGCATAGAAATCATTGCCCAGCAGCTAGAACTTGCAGCCGCTGAAGTCACTGCTGTGTCTACGTTTTATACCCAATACAAGCCAACTCCAGTGGGCGAATACCACGTGGGTGTGTGCACAAATACTTTGTGCGCCATCATGGGTGGGGATGCAATCATGGAAGGACTTAAAGATCACCTTGGGATTGAAAACAATGGTGTTACATCTGATGGCAAAGTCTCACTTGAGCATATTGAGTGCAACGCTGCATGTGATTACGCACCAGTTGTTATGGCTAACTGGGAGTTCTATGACAACCAGACTGTTCAATCTGCAAAAGATTTAGTTGATTCAATGCGTGCTGGAAATCCAAAGCCACCAACACGTGGACCAAATACTTTGGTCACATGGAAGCAAGCATCTGAAGTTCTTGCAGGATTAAATGATGGAAGAGCAAATGAAGGTGTTCAAGCTGGCGGACCAACACTTCTTGGTTTGAAAATTGCAAAGGGAGAATCTAAGTAAATGACCAAGTTAACTCCAGTTCTATCTGCCCACTGGGATGAAAAAGATTCATTTACTATGGAAGGCTATAAGCGTCACGGTGGATACACCGCATCAGCTAAAGCACTTGCTATGGATCCAGATGCAATTATTCAACTCGTAAAAGACTCAGGGTTACGCGGTCGTGGTGGAGCAGGTTTCCCAACAGGTATGAAGTGGGGTTTTATTCCACAGGGTGATAACAGAGAGCACTACTTAGTTGTTAACGCTGATGAATCAGAGCCAGGAACATGCAAAGACACACCGCTATTGATGGCAAACCCACATGTGCTTATTGAAGGCTGCATCATCGCGTGCCATGCAATTCGTGCAAAGCATGCATTTATCTATATTCGAGGCGAAGTAACACACGTTGTTCGTCGAGTTAATCAAGCAATTGAAGATGCTTACAAAGCAGGTATATTAGGGAATGGAATTGATGTTGTCCTACATATCGGTGCTGGTGCATATATCTGCGGTGAAGAAACCGCTCTCCTTGATTCACTCGAAGGCTTCCGCGGACAACCTCGTTTGCGCCCACCATTTCCAGCTATTGCAGGCCTTTATGCCCGCCCAACAGTTGTAAATAACGTTGAATCCATTGCATCAGTGCCAGCAATTATTGCTAACGGTGCCGAGTGGTATCAGAGCATGGGAACTGAGAAGAGCAAAGGCGCAACTCTTTATTCTCTATCAGGTCATGTGAATAACCCTGGTCAGTTTGAAGCTCCACTTGGAATTACTCTTCGAGAAATTCTTGAACTCTCAGGTGGAATTCGCACCGGTCACACATTGAAGTTCTGGACTCCTGGTGGATCTTCAACTCCACTCTTCACAGCAGAGCATCTAGATGTTCCATTGGATTATGAAGGTGTTTCAGCTGCAGGTTCAATGCTTGGAACTAAAGCTCTACAAATCTTTGATGAAACAACATGTGTTGTTCGCGCAGTATTGCGCTGGACTGAGTTCTATAAGCATGAGTCATGCGGAAAGTGCACACCTTGTCGTGAGGGCACATGGTGGTTGGTACAACTTCTTCGCGATCTTGAAGATGGGAAAGGCACTGAAGCAGATCTTGCTAAGTTGCTTGATCTTTGCGACAACATCATGGGACGTTCCTTCTGCGCCTTAGGTGATGGTGCAACAAGTCCAATCACTTCATCCATTGAGTATTTCCGCGATGAATACATCGCACACATCACTCATGGTGGATGCCCATTTGATCCAGTTGCATCAACTTTATTTGCAGGGGCAGGTGCATAATTGACTACTGAAGTTGTGGACATGATTACTGTCGTTGTCGACGGATTTGAAGTGAGCGTTCCAAAAGGAACGCTTGTAATTCGC
>JAPLBK010000126.1 GCA_026392775.1 Actinomycetota bacterium | reverse complement strand
GGAACATCGAAAAATGTTTTGGTAGTTGGTGTTGAAAAGCTCTCTGACTTTACTGACCCAGATGATCGCGCAACTGCATTTATCTTTGCCGATGGTGCCGGCGCTGTTGTCGTGGGACAAAGTGCAGAAGCAAAAATTGGTCCAACAATCTGGGGATCAGATGCTGACTCTCGTGATGCGATTATGTTAAATCCACCTTACACAGAGTTTAGAAACTCACCTGATAAAGGTGTTGCTCAATTAGGGTGGCCAAATATTTCACAGCAAGGTCAAACAGTATTTCGTTGGGCTGTGTATTCCATGAGCAAGGTTGGTCTTAAGGCTTTAGAGTCTGCTGGTTTAGGTGTGGATGATCTTGATGTCTTTATTCCCCATCAGGCAAATATCCGTATCATTGAAACAATGGTGAAAGAAATGAAGTTACCGGATTCAGTTTTGGTCGCCGATGACATTCGTGTGAATGGAAATACTTCTGCAGCTTCTATTCCCCTTGCGATGGATATCTTGCTAGAAAAACACCCGCAAATGCATGGCAAATTAGCCTTACTCATTGGCTATGGGGCCGGCCTGGTTTATGCGGGGCAAGTGGTGCAACTTCCGCCTGCGCCCTGAGATTTATGACACTTACGCCCGTCTATACTCGTAAGTAAGCACTCTTTTCATAGAGAATTACCACCTGTTGAAACGTTGAACTATTCGCCGGAGAAAAGGAACACATCACATGGCACTTGCACCAGCAGATGTACTAGCAGGACTTAAAGAAATCGTTGAAGAAGTTGCCGGTATTCCAGCTGCATCAATTGAACTTGATAAGAACTTCACTGAGGATCTAGAAGTAGATTCACTAAGCATGGTTGAAGTTGTAGTTGCTGCAGAAGAGCGCTTTGGCGTGAAGATTCCTGATGAGGCCGTAACTGATCTAGCCACAGTTGGCGATGCAGTTAACTTCATCGTTAACGCAGCTAAGTAAGTAGTAAGAGCTTTACTTTCATGTCTCGCCGTCGCGTTGTCGTCACTGGACTTGGTGCCACAACTCCTATTGGCGGGGATGTAACAACTTCTTGGTCAGCCCTCCTTGCTGGCACAAGCGGTGTTCGCAGCCTTACCGAGGAGTGGGCACAAACACTTCCAGTTCACTTTGCTGCGCGAGTAGCTGTTGAACCATCTGAACAGATGGAGCGCGTTGAACTAAGACGCTTAGATAGATCTGAACAGTTTGCACTCGTTGCATCGCGCGAGGCCTGGAAAGATGCTGGTTCACCGGAAATTGATAAAGAGCGTCTGGGTGTTGTTATCGCATCCGGTATTGGTGGAGTAACTACGTTGCTTGATCAATATGATATTTTGCGTGAAAAAGGTGCACGTCTAGTTAGTCCACACACTGTTCCTATGTTGATGCCAAATGGTCCTGCAGCAAATGTTGGTCTTGAACTTCAAGCCCGCGCTGGAGTTCACACCCCAGTAAGTGCATGTGCATCAGGTGCTGAAGCTATTGGTTATGCGCTAGAGATGATTCGAAATAATCGCGCAGATATTGTGGTCAGTGGCGGTGTTGAAGCAGCGATTCACGTGATGCCGATGTCAGGTTTTGCTGCGATGAAGGCGCTTTCAACTAGAAACGATGAGCCGCAGCGCGCCTCCCGACCATATGATCTAAATCGCGATGGCTTTGTCTTAGGTGAAGGCGGCGGAATATTAGTTCTAGAGGAGTATGAGCATGCAATTGCCAGAGGCGCGAAGATTTACTGCGAAGTTGCCGGACAAGGCTTAACTTCTGATGGTTATCACATTGCAGCGCCAGATCCAGATGGAGCCGGCGTGCAGCGAGCAGTTAAGTTTGCTTTGCGTGATTCAGGTTTAACTACTAAAGATCGTTAAAACTTTGCAGGATCGTCTTGCTCCCCCAACGATTAACATCGATGATTTAGATCCAGCCGTTACTGTTGATGTTGTTCGCGATAAGCCCCGTGCTCTACCTGCCGGTGATATCGCAGCCCTTAATGACTCTTTTGGTTTTGGCGGCCACAACGTCGTATTGGTATTTAAGAGCATATAAATGCCAACCCCGCAGTTAGATCCACGCGATCCAGAAACCCGTGCCGCTCGCTTGCTCGATGATGGAAAGTTTGAATTCCTTTTTCCCCGCACTGACTGTGGCATGGTTGCAGTTACGGGAGATATCAAAGGTAACAAAGTTATTGTCTTTGCCTCCGATCCCACAATTAAAAGTGGAGCCTTAGGTGTTGAAGGCTCAAAAGTAATTGTCTCTGCCTACAAAGCTGCCATGGGCGCGCAAGTTCCAATCATCGGCATCTGGCACTCAGGTGGTGCCCGCTTAAGTGATGGCGTTGCATCATTGGATGCATTCGGTGAAGTGTTCCAATCGATGATCTCTGCAAGTGGTCGCATCCCACAGTTATCACTTGTTCTTGGACCAACTGCAGGTGGCGGTGCTTATGGACCCGCGCTTACTGACATTGTTGTTTTATCTCCTGAGGGACGAATCTTTGTCACTGGCCCTGAAGTTGTTAAAAGTGTTACAGGTGAAGATATTGATATGGCGTTGCTGGGTGGACCAGAAGCACACCGCAAAAACAGCGGCCTTGCACACATCATTGCTCCCACCGAACAAGAAGCAATTAATGACGTGCGCGACTTGACCGCACTCTTTGCTAATCATGGGGTTATGAATCCTGATGTGGCCGATATTGATCTTTCAGTATTTGTTCCGCAGCCACAGGTGCGCACCTATGAAGTACACCCATTGGTTGATGCGATTTTAGATAAAGAAACAGAACACATAGAGCTACTTTCTATGTGGGCGCCTAACATGACAACGATTATTGGTCGCTTGGGCGGTGCAACTGTTGGAGTTCTGGCTAATAACCCAGCCCACATTGCCGGTGTATTAGATGCAGCTGCAGGAGAGAAAGCAGCACGCTTTGTTCGCACCTGTGATGCTTTTGGAATTCCCCTTGTTGTTATTGCAGATGTTCAAGGCTTCTTACCCGGTGCAGGACAGGAATGGGAAGGCGCAGTACGACGTGGCGCAAAGCTGCTGCATGCTTTTGGTGAAGCCGTTGTCCCTCGCGTTACATTAATTACTCGCCGTGCTTATGGCGGTGCCTACGTTGCAATGAATTCAAAGGCTTTAGGTGCAACGCGTGTATTTGCTTGGCCACAAGCAGAAGTGTCAGTTATGGGAGCTGTTGCAGCCGTTCGAGTAATACATCGCCGCATTTTGGCAGATTTACCGGCTCAACAACGTGAATCGATGGAGTTAGAGCTAGCAGCAGAGCACGAGAAGATTTCAGGTGGTGTTACACGCGCAGTTGAGATAGGTGCAGTTGATGAGATTATCAATCCAGCAAAAACACGAAGTGCACTAGCCAAAGTTATTGCTGGCACGCCACATCGCCGTGGTGCTCACGGCAATATCCCGCTTTAGTTTGTATTAAAAGTTACAGAAACTGTGGCGCTAACAGTCTTGTTGATCGTGCTTGTGTCATAAGCACCATAATCTGCAGTCATCGTTGAATCAGGTGTTGTGATTTGAATGGGACCCGCTTTTACATTGACCAATGAACCAAGTGATCCACCCACAGCCTTAGTCAGTGACTCAGCGCGAAGCTTTGCATCCTTCATCGCATCACTCATTAACTCTGGGCGAAGCTCTGGCAAGTTGGAGATGTAGTACTGAGGTCCATAGTTGTTGACATTAATTCCAGTTCCCAGCAATGAACCAATCCCTTGGCTGAGCTTGGATACCAACTGCACATTCTTTGTGCGCACTGTCACATCACGAGATGCACGATAAGAGAGAATGCGGCCAGTTGAATTACCGTTGATGAATTCCTCATTAGCATAAGTAGAAACTGCACCAAGGGTGAGAGCATCTGCTGCTATGCCACCTTCTGTTAAATAAGAAGACAGGGCTGCAACGTCTGCATCAACTTTCTTCACAGCCGCACCGACTGTTGGAGATGAAAGGTTGACTGAAAGAGTCCACACTGCATTATCTGCAACTGCACTTGTCTTGGCAGATCCTGTAACAGTAATTCCATTACCAGCACGTGTTGCAAAGCCCGTTCCAACTTGAGTTAATCCAACACCAAGTGCGAGCGCCATGATTACGGCTGAAACAATAATTGTTACTGCCTTGCGGCGCTCTACGGTGATAATTGGGGATTCATTTAGTTGGCTCATGCCTTTATTCTACCTAACTAGATTGCGTACAAGCGAGCGGTTTCGGCCATGCCAGCACCCCTAAATTTCTCTAACTGCGCATCCCAGGCAGTCCCCATCGCCAGAGCAAATCCTTCTCGCATTGAATCTTCATCGAAAGCCTTCTGCAGCACATTATTAATTGCGAACTCATTCAGGAGAACACCGCCGCTCAGATCTGTGACTACTCTGTGAAGCCCAAGCTCTGGCGTGAAGCGAAATAACTCTCCACCATTCTCATGTGCCTCTTGCACTTCAAAGTTTAAGTAATGCCAACTGCGCAATGTGCTCGCAATTTCCGCACCAGATCCTTGGCGCCCTTTGAATTGGCATTTAGCTTTGAAAGTTCCAACCAGCATGGGCTGCGGTAACCAATTCAACTGCACATCTGCACCAACGATATTTTGTATCGCCCAATCAATATGACGGCGCAGCGCAGATGGTGCTGAGTGAATAGTGAGTAAGCCCTGCACCGATAATTGGGCAGAAGGCGTAACAAGACGTTGCATGATGATCTCCTAGCAAGGGCGCCAAATGCGACCTTCCCCAGCTGCATTTGCTCTTACTAGTACCTCAATTGAACACCTCGCACGCTCAAACTGTCCAGCCCCACTTTAGGCATACGGGTCAGTAGGCGGTAGAGTTCACCTCAGTCGGACGCTTAATCAGTACCCGTTTCATGTAATACATATTCGGTATCGCTGGCGCAAGAGGAAGACCGTGATCCGAGGATTTCTCGGAACACCCACATATCGAAGGAAAAGTAAAAACATGGCAACAGGCACAGTTAAGTGGTTCAACTCTGAAAAGGGTTTCGGTTTCATTGCAGTTGATGGTGGCGGACAAGATGTATTTGTTCACTACTCAGCAATCCAAGGAAATGGTTACAAGTCCCTTGAAGAGGGTCAGGCAGTTTCATTTGAGGTCGTACAGGGTCCAAAGGGTCCTCAGGCTGATGCAGTTAATCCTGCCTAATTAAAACCGCTTTAAAAATAACCCTCGCTGGCAACAGTGGGGGTTATTTATTTTGGTACAGGTGGAATCTCACCAACTTTTAACTTACGTGCATTAACTTCCTTAACTGGAGATAAATCTTTTCCAGCTTTCCACGCATCTAAATATTTCCACGGCAATACTTCCCCGCGCCGCACCCACCACGTTTGAGCTGGTGTTGGCCAAGAGATACCAAAATGTAAATGTGGAGCAGTGCCTCGAGCACTTCCAGTTGCGCCAATAGTTCCGAGCAAACGTCCAGCCCTAACTACCACTCCAGGTTGAATGCTTGCTGGGATGGAACGCAGATGAGACCCGTAATAGCGAACACCGTCTTCACCAATGATTGAAACATAGAGTCCACCGCGATCAATACCTAAATTAGTTTTTCCACTCCAAGCATCAATCCGATTTACTTCATCGACCACGCCGTTAATTGGAGCCACAAACTTGCAACCAGCTTTGGCTAAAATATCGGTAGCTGCATAATCATGGTGAGCTTTGGCATAGTTGACTTCACAACCTGTCACTGGGAATACATAAATAGGTGCAGCCTGCGCAGGAGCGATACTAGATAATAAAAAGATAAGTGGTAATAATCGTTTAATCACGCCCCAAGGTTATAAGGCGACGACTAGATTCTCAGCGCTTTGCGGTCGAGTTTTGCTGTGACAATCATGTGAGGAACAGTTAATGCCCAGACAATGGTTAAAACAAACCAGAAAAATGATTTATCAACCTCACCATAAATCCACAGTCCGGTAGCAAACACAAAACTACCGATGAGGGCTGGTGTGCCAGGTAGGACTGCAGACCAGAAGGCCTTTAAGGCGAGTGATTGTTCATAGTTACTCTGTGATTTGGGCAAAAGAAGAGTTAAGCGGGCCGTATGGCGCATCGCATGCCAGCATCCAAAATAAACCGCAAAAGCAATCAATGGCGGGGTCAGAACTGCCAAAGCTGCAAGTAAGAAGAGGTCAACAACATCTCGAAATCTCTTTGTGATCACAAGTGCTACCAGAGCCAGAATAAAAAGAGCTAGAACAATGGATCTTAAGCCCTGATCAAAGCCTTGGTGCCAGTTAACTAAATTTGTATTCACTTGAGCAAGAGCGCTTGTACTCGATGAGTTAATGAGAGGCAACACAACTGGGATTGAGCCAAAAGCTAAGACTACAAAAGGGGTAGGTAAGTGAGAACTAGTTTTTTCCTTCAGGCGATCTAATTCATTAAGAAAAGCACTGTCTCCCACCCCAAAGTGAACCAGGCTCATTACGACAACTAACTGAAATCCAAGAACATTCCACTTCAAGATTGCTAGAACTGCAGCACATGCAACTAATACATAGATAAAAATGAATGCAGTCATAATCTTTTTATTAGTTCGGGGCACAGTAACAAAATGATCCAAAGCGCCATGAGGAATTCCAACAGCGAGGGCAAAGAGGGCAATAGCTACTTGCCAGGTGAGATCTTTTGAACCTATCAACTGTGAGGCAATAAGTGAGGCCACAATCGCCATGGCAACAGCCACTGATGAGTACAAGCGCACTCTTTCAAATAGTTCTAGAGGAGTTTTCAATTCTCACTACGCTTTCTTCTTAGAAACCTGCATGACAGTATCAACTATCTCTATAGATTATGAGAGAATCGAGCATGTTGAAGTTGAGTTATTTAGCGATGCTAATTTTTACCGCAGCTGCATCCTTCTGGCTTGAAATCGCCTTCAAGGTGCATGTGCTGCGACGCATGAAGCGAGTTCTCCTAAGCCTTCTTCCCATTAGTCTGGGATTTTTAATCTGGGATGCCTATGCCATTGCTCAAGGTCATTGGTATTTCGATGAGAAACAGGTCACCGGAATTAATGGGCCCTTTAACATTCCAATCGAGGAGATTCTCTTTTTCCTCATCATTCCAATAGCAGTTCTCATGACGCTAGAAGGTGTGGCCCGCCTTAAGCCGCAATGGAAACCTCCGGAGCTGCGAAAATGATTTACTCCGACATTGTTATCGCAATTCTCATTTTCTCAGTATTACTAGATTTATTTGGATTTAAGAACTCACTACTTACAAGACCAATCTTCTGGTCCTCTTACACAATTATTCTCCCCTTCCAATTACTAACCAACTGGTGGCTCACCTCCCGAAATATCGTCATGTATGACCCAGAAGTAATTAGTGGCCTGCGCATCATGAGTGCACCCGTCGAAGATTTGATCTTTGGCTTTGCCCTCATCCTCAATGTCATGGGGATGTGGGAGTACTGGGGCACAAAAGGGGTGCAAAAAGATTGAGTAAAACTAGATATCCTTCTACCTAATTGTTTTAGGGGCGGTAGCTCAGTTGGTTAGAGCCCAGAACTCATAATTCTGTCGTCGTCGGTTCGAGCCCGACCCGCCCCACTTGATAGCTCTAAGACTTAACTCCGCAATATCTAACTGCCAAAGATGCTGCAAAGAGCGCATCTAGGGATAACCCCATTTCCGATAAATCATCACAGCACAGATTTCTAGTGCCATCTCTCAATTGATTAAGTAATCTCTTTATGACGGAGTAATTATTTACTTTAGGTTTAACCTTGAAGACATGAACAATCGCGTATTAGTTGTGGTCGACGATGCTTTTGAAATGTCCACACTAGTTGCTGCTTTACGCTTACATGAGATTGATGTGATCGGAGAAGCAAGAAGTGAGAACGTTGCAATCAATTTACTTCGACGATTGCAACCAGATGTAATTTTACTTGATATGAATATTGTTGGCATATCTGCCGTAAAGATCGCTGTTAACATGCGCAAAGTAAATCAAAATATTGGAATCGTTATCCTCAACAGTTGTTCAGATCTTCGCCTGATGGGTGAATCTAATGATGATGTTCCAGTCGGAGCAAAGATATTGATAAAGAAATCAATCGTAGATTTCACTGTTTTGTGCACCGCCATCACTGAGTCAAAGATCTCGGCCGTTGAAAAGCATAAGGTGGTATGGATTAACGGTAATGCTTCATTTCAAGAGCAAGGCATTCTGGCGTTGATGGCCCATCTGACTAACACTCAAGCCGAAGTTCTGCGATTAGTTGCTGACGGAATGACTAATGCCCAAATAGGACGCACCCGTTATGTGAGTGAGAAATCTGTGGAACAAGTAATTTCACGAGTGGCACAGGAGTTGAATGTGCAACCAGATGCAAATATGAATATGCGAGTCCAACTTGTTGGTGAGTATTTTCGATGGTTAGGCGCGCCACACCACTAATAGCGCGGAGTTAATCGGTAAAGTTTGCGCCTATGGAACTGCAAGAAATACGTCATCGATGGAACGAAGTCCTCGATGCAGTTCTAGAAGTAGATCGAATTTCATGGCTAGCTTTCTTTGATGCGCGCTTGGCTGAATTTGATGGCAGGACCCTTACTTTAGATTTTTCAGATGCCCGTAAACTTTCAAGCTCTCATGAATTCTCAGATACTCGATTGAAACAACAGCAGATTCTTATTCAAACGATTAAATCCGTGCTGGCTATTGATGTTGAGATAAGTGAGCGATGAAGATCCGTGCTGCAATCACCGCTATTGCACTGACCCTATTACTCTGTGATGTGCCACAGGTTCAGGCGGCAACTAGCTCACTCACTCTTTCCTTAAGACAAACACCATCGGCAACGGATTCAGTTGTAACTTTCTACGGCACCGTTAAGCCGGCTCGATCTGGGTTGAGCATTAAAATTCAAGGCAATACTTCAGGTGCCTGGAAGACCACACGTTTTATGACCAAGACCACAAAAGCCGGAACGTGGAAAATTATCGCTGTTGCAACTTCATTTGATATTCCTATTAAGTATCGCGCTCAAGTAAATGTTGCAGGCAAGATTACAAACTCCCCCATACGCACTATTACGATAAAGAAATTACCCGAGATTTCACAAACTAATCCTTCTTTGGTTATTGAATCCTTCGGTCCTGGTGGTCGTATTCATGGGGCCGATGTGAGCAGATGGCAACATCCAAATGATAAACAAATAGATTTCGCACTCGCCTACTCAGCTGGACTGCGCTTTGTCATGATTAAAGCCTCTGACACTCGCGATGACGCAGATGCGCTCTCACTTAAATACCTTGTTATGGATCATTTAGCAGCACAAGCAGCGGGTCTCTATACCGGTTTTTATCACTATGCGATTTTGCCTGATGTCACTAATCCAGATGCAATTATCCGTGATGCAACTGCCCAAGCCCAAAAAGTGTTGTGGAGATTAGCTGCTATCGGTGGTTACACCGAGAGAGATCTTTCCTATGCCCTCGATCTTGAGAATAAGTGTGTGCGCGTATCTTCTTCTGGCGCGTGTCAGAAATATGCCACTCGCGCTGCAGTGACTTTATGGGCAGAAACATTCTTAGGAATTCTCAAAGAAAAGACTGGAAGAACTCCAATCATTTATTCCTATTCAAACTTTCTAGAGAGTTCAATGAATAAGAGCGCCACATTATCCCAATATCCTCTCTGGCTTGCACAGTATGCAATTGATCCCTTTAATCCCATCAATCAACCAGGCATTAAAGCTGGCGGTTGCTTTGTTCACTCATGGACTGGCGCTAATTGTGATTCGCAATGGACTATCTGGCAATACACATCCTGCGGAATTGCACCTAAATATGGTGTGCCAGGAACTCGACTAGATCTCAATATCTTCAGAGGAAGTGCATCGGATTTCCTCAATCTCTCTAAGGGCAGTTGGGCACCGGCATTAGTAGATTTGATGCCAAATAATGAGCCGACTCAGATGGTTATCAATGCACAATCGGCCAGCACAACAAACAAATTGGTGACCTTTAAAACAACTGTCACGCGGCCTGACTCAACACCTGTTGTGACTGGTGCGGTAAAACTTGTCTTTGACGCTGCAACTGCGCCAAAAACTAAACCAGTTCAAACTGTTTTGCGCGCCACAAGTGGTGA
>JAPLBK010000006.1 GCA_026392775.1 Actinomycetota bacterium | reverse complement strand
GTTGAGCTGCAGCTTTAGATGGGCCAAAGGTTGATATTCCAGCGGCCCGCAATAGGTCTGCAGCTCCATTTACTAATGGACCTTCAGGGCCAATTACGACTAGATCTACATCAAGTCTTTGTGCCAGATCTAGAATTGCTTGGTTATCCGTTATTGATAATGGATGACACGTTGCAAACTGCGCGATACCTGGATTACCTGGTGTAACATGAAGTTCGGTGCACTCTGGATCTGCGTGTAGTCCTAGTCCTAAGGCGTGTTCACGACCGCCACTTCCGACTAGGAGAATTTTCATTTCTTAAATGAAATCCTTTACGACAATTGTTTCATCGCGCCCGGGACCTACTCCGATTGCACTCATCGGTGCTCCAGAGATTTTCTCCAAAAACGCGATGTAGTTTTGTGCAGCTTGTGGCAAATCACTGAGTTTACGAGCACCAGTAATGTCTTCGCTCCAACCTGGCATGTATTCATAAATTGGCTTTGCATGGTGAAAATCAGATTGCGATGCAGGAAGTTCTTCCACGCGCTTTCCATCAATTTCATAAGCAACACATACAGGAATCTTTTCCCAACCAGTTAACACATCCAACTTAGTTAAGAAGAAATCAGTTAGACCATTAACGCGTACTGCATAACGAGCTATTGGTGCATCAAACCAGCCACAGCGACGAGCACGGCCAGTAGTAACACCAATCTCACCACCGATGCGACGTAGAGCTTCTCCATCTTCATCAAAGAGTTCTGTTGGGAAAGGCCCGCTACCAACACGTGTTGTGTAGGCCTTAATAATTCCAATTACCCGATCAATCTTTGTTGGTCCAATTCCTGAACCAGTGCAAGCACCACCTGCAGTTGGATTACTTGACGTTACAAATGGATATGTGCCGTGGTCAACGTCCAGCAAAGTGCCCTGTGAACCCTCTAAAAGCACGCGCTTTCCAGCTGCCAGTGCTTCATTGAGAATCAAAACAGTATCTGCAACATATGGGCGAAGAATCTCGGCATATGCCAAATACTCCTCAAGAACTTCATCTACTTCAATGTTTTTGCGGTTGAAGACTTTAATAAGTACTTGATTCTTATCGCGCAGCGCGCTTTCAATCTTTTGGCGCAAGATGGATGGATCAAAGAGATCCTGAACACGAATACCAATGCGGTTGATTTTGTCGGCATAAGCCGGCCCAATTCCGCGACCAGTTGTTCCAATCTTTGATTTACCTAAGAAGCGCTCTGAAACCTTATCGATGGTGCGGTGATAAGGAGTAATCAAGTGTGCATTAGTTGAAATTAATAATTTGCTGCAATCAATACCACGTTCAGTCAATCCAGCGATTTCTTGAAGTAATACACCTGGATCAATAACTACACCATTACCAATTACTGGAATTACATTCGGTGAAAGAATTCCTGAAGGAAGTAAGTGGAGTGCATACTTTTGATCACCAATAACAACTGTGTGACCTGCGTTGTTTCCGCCTTGATAGCGAACAACATAATCAACGCGATCTCCCAGTAAATCGGTAGCTTTACCCTTGCCTTCGTCGCCCCATTGAGCTCCAAGCAAAACAAGTGCAGGCATTGGTAAAGCCTCTCTGATTAGGTAGGTTATTACTTAAGGGATGAAGTGCCAGTTGAGCGAAGATCTTCACAAGCACGTGCAACACGAGCAGCCATGCCAGCTTCAGCAGCCTTACCCCACGCACGTGGGTCATAAGCCTTCTTGTTACCAACTTCCCCGTCAATCTTTAATACACCGTCGTAGTTCTTGAGCATGTGATCTACAACTGGGCGAGTAAAGGCGTATTGAGTGTCTGTATCAACATTCATCTTAATAACACCGTAATCAAGGGATTCGCGGATCTCTGAAAGAAGTGAGCCAGAACCACCGTGGAATACCAAGTCCATTGGCTTACTTCCAGCGGCAAGACCTAACTTCTTAGAAACTGCTTCTTGCAACGTTGCCAAGATCTTTGGTTGCAGAACAACGTTTCCTGGCTT
>JAPLBK010000120.1 GCA_026392775.1 Actinomycetota bacterium | reverse complement strand
AACCTACCCTTTGTTGGTTTCCTCTCATCCGGACTTTAACCGTCGGTCCCAGAATTTCACTGAGTCAACCGATACCTGGCTGGCATCGGGTCGCGGACTATAACCGCCGGTTCGAAATTACATCGACCCCGGAAACAACGTGCTTATTCTAGCCCTTAATCAGGCCCTGCGCATACACGTGAAAAACCCCGCCAATCGCAGTGATTGACGGGGTTTTTAACGGGGTTGGTTAAAACTTATTAACTACTGCTTATGAGCAACCAGATGTGTTTCCGCATCCTTCGCATACAAAGCAAGCACCTGACATACGCATCTTGACTCCACATGTCATACACAAAGGTGCATCTGCTTTAACTCCTGAGAGTGCTTCCATCAACTCAGTTGATGATCCATACTCAACAGCTGGTGCTGCTTCGATCTTTACAGAGACAGCCTTTGCAACAGTTGCAGGGGCAGCTGATTGTGCGATGGTCTCTGTTGCTGCAGTGATATCTGGTGTGTACTCACCTGTATCGAGTGCGCGAGCGCGCTCTGATGATGTGTAGAGACCCATTGTGCTGCGTGATTCAAAAGGCAAGTAATCAAGTGCTAAGCGACGGAAGATGTAATCCATCATGGACTGTGCCATGCGGATATCAGCATCATCTGTCATACCTGCTGGTTCAAATCGCAAGTTTGTAAACTTCTCAACAAATGTCTCTAGCGGCACTCCGTATTGCAGACCAATTGATACTGCAATTGAGAAGGCATCCATCACACCGGCTAGCGTTGATCCCTGCTTACCTAGCTTTAAGAAGACCTCACCTAGTGCGCCATCGGCATATGCACCTGCGGTCATGTAACCCTCAGCCCCGCCAACTGCAAATGATGTTGTAATGGATGGACGGGCCTTTGGAAGACGCTTGCGAACTGCAGCAGCAGGTGCTGATGCTTCAATCGGTGCATCCTTCTTCTTTGCCTTGCCATCAGAGAGAGGCTGTCCGACCTTGCAGTTATCACGATAAACAGCCAGGGCCTTAATTCCCATTCTCCATGCTTCGATGTGAACTTCTTCAACCTCTTCAACAGTTGCATCTTCTGGCAGGTTGACTGTCTTTGAGATAGCACCTGAGAGGAATGGCTGACATGCAGCCATCATGCGAACGTGGCCCATAGGAGCAATTGAGCGAGCGCCTAGTGCGCAGTCAAATACTTCATAGTGCTCAAGCTTTAACCCTGGAGCATCGATAACGTGACCGTTTGCTGCGATGAACTCAACGATTGCTTCTACTGTCTCTTGGGCATATCCCAGCTTTACAAGTGCCTGTGGCACTGTCTGGTTAACGATCTGCATTGAACCGCCACCGACTAGCTTCTTGAACTTAACGAGTGAGAAGTCAGGCTCGATACCAGTTGTATCGCAATCCATCATCAAACCAATTGTTCCTGTTGGAGCAAGTACTGAGATCTGGGCGTTGCGCCATCCATTCTTATCTCCTGTTGTAAGACATGCATCCCAGGCCTTATTAGCCTCTGTCCACACATCAATATCGAGCGTTGTTTCAGACTTTGCAGCAGATGATGCTGCTGCGTGCTTGCGCATAACGCGAGCATGTGGCTTAGCGTTGTGTGCAAAGCCTGCATATGGTCCAACGATTCCAGCAAGTTCTGCTGAGCGCTTGTATGTAATACCAGTCATCAATGATGTGATCGCACCAGCTAGTGCGCGCCCACCCTCTGAGTCATATGCCAGACCTGAAGCCATAAGAAGTGCTCCAAGGTTTGCATAACCGATACCGAGCTGACGGAAAGCCTTTGTTGTGTCACCGATAGCCTCAGTTGGGAAATCTGCGAAACAGATTGAGATATCCATCGCTGTGATGATCAGCTCTGCAGCTTTTCCAAAAGTCTTTGCATCAAATGATCCATCTGATTTTAAGAACTTCATCAAGTTAAGAGATGCCAAGTTACAAGAAGAGTTATCTAATGACATGTATTCAGAGCAGGGATTTGATGCGTTGATGCGACCTGACTCTGGAGTGGTGTGCCAGTCATTGACTGTGTCATCAAATTGAACACCAGGATCAGCACATGCCCATGCAGCTTGTGCAATCTTTGTGAAGAGCTCACGTGCATCAACAGTGTCAATAACTTCACCAGTTGAACGAGCTGTTAAACCAAAACGCTCTCCCTTTTCAACAGCTTGCATAAACTTGTCCGATAGACGAACAGAGTTATTAGCATTCTGGTATTGAACAGAGATGATGTCTTTTCCACCAAGATCCATGTCAAAGCCAGCATCGCGAAGTGCGCGAATCTTGTCCTCTTCATTGACCTTTGTCTCAATGAATTCTTCAATATCTGGGTGATCCACGTCTAAAACAACCATCTTTGCTGCGCGGCGTGTAGCACCGCCAGATTTGATTGTTCCTGCAGAGGCATCTGCGCCTCGCATAAATGAGACTGGGCCAGAGGCTGTTCCGCCGGACTTGAGAAGCTCCTTTGATGAGCGAATACGTGAGAGGTTAAGACCAGCACCTGAGCCACCCTTGAAGATCATTCCTTCTTCGCGATACCAGTTAAGGATGCTGTCCATAGTGTCATCAACAGAGAGGATGAAGCATGCACTTACTTGCTGTGGTTGATTTGTTCCCACGTTAAACCAGACTGGTGAGTTAAATGAGAAAACTTGATGTAGCAACATGTATGTCAATTCGTGTTCAAAAACTAGTGCATCAGCATCTGTTGCAAAGTAGCCGTGCTCTTTTCCAGCCTTTGTATAGGTAAGAACTACACGATCGATAACTTGCTTCAAAGACCATTCGCGATTTTCAGCACCGAGTGCGCCGCGGAAGTACTTTGTTGTAACGATCATTGATGCGTTCACTGACCATGTGTCTGGATATTCAACGCCATGTTGTTCAAAAACAGTCTCACCGGTTCTCCAGTTTTGCTGTACTACATCACGACGTTCCCATTTAACTTCATCGTATGGGTGTACGCCTTCGTTAGTGTAGATACGCTCGATAGTCAGACCCTTACCTTTAATGGTGTTGTGGGCCTTGATTTTCGCTGGTCGGTTGATAACCGTCTCTGACATGTGTGGTTCCCCGTCTTCTTTTAGTTGTTCTGATTGGCTAATGTTTTATTGCTTTGTGTCGCTGATGTAGTACTTTTCTCAGTAATTGGGGTATTACTTTTATCCAATTGCGCCGGAGAATGGCTAGAAGGTAGAGCTCGCAGTAGAGCGATCTCGCCTTCGAAATCTTCAAGGGAGGCAAAGTTACGGTACACCGAGGCATAACGTAAGTAAGCGACCTCATCGAGTTCTCGGAGTGGCGCAAGGATGGCCATTCCCACTTCTTGAGCTTCAATCTCTGCTTGACCAGTTGAACGTAGAGTCTCTTCCACGCGCTGGGCTAGCAAAACTAGATCATCTTCATTTACAGGACGGCCCTGGCAGGCCTTGCGAACGCCCACAAGGACCTTCTCACGGCTAAATGGCTCAGTGGCACCGCTTCGCTTAATGATGTTGAGCAAGGCTACTTCTTGGGTGGAAAACCTCTGGCTGCACTGTGGGCATTCACGGCGACGGCGAATCTGTGTGCCCTCTTCAATAGGACGAGAGTCAACAACACGGGAATCTTCGTATCGGCAGAACGGGCAAATCATCTCGGCGTGTCTCCCTTCGAAATACTAGAAATTCCAACTTTTAGATGTATTGAGTGGAGGAGAAAAACTACCCTATAAACACTAGTTATGGAAGTTTTACTGCCTTCGACCCCTACATATAGTAGGAACTATAAAGCATTCCTCGAGGCTTTGCCACCCGAGTAGGGAAAAAGGATTATTTGGGCGTGTCGGGGCTTATTGCCTTGGAACGCGCAGCTTTTGCCCAGCCTGAAGGTCATAGCCCTTTAAGTTATTAGCCTCACGGATCGCCTCAACCATCGCCTGCACATCCCCGCTTGAATAAGCAGAGGCGACAGACCAGAGCGTTGCCCCACCGGGGACAACCACGCTCACATAGGAGGTTGGTGCCACTACTTGATCACCGGCACCTGATTGGGCAGCAAAACCTGCCACCAGGAGCACGGTCAGGGAGGCCACGAACAAAGTGCGAGCTAGTCGATCACGACGAGTCAATGATGCGCCGGACGGATTGATCGATTGTGTGAAAGGGCTAGAAAAGCCTTGTAAAACACTGGTATTGCTAGCGAGTGACACTGTGCTCATAGTTTTTCTCCTGCGAACTACCTTGGGGAAGGTATTCGAACAACTGTTCGAATAGGACAATTAAACACCCCACCACTGACAAAGCGCAAGTTAAATTCGAACATATGTTTGAATTTTTCCCCAATCTATGTCACCCTGTATCTATGAGCACACAAACCCCCCAGGGCCTGACCTCCCGCCAGGCTGAGATCCTTAACGTCATTGAAACGGCTATGGCCGAGCACGGCTATGCCCCCACCATGCGAGAGATCGGGGCGGCCGTTGGCCTGACCTCAACTGCCTCAGTGAAGTATCAGCTTGAGATCTTGGAGCAAAAAGGCTTCATCCGCCGCGATGAGAGCAAGGGCCGTGCGTTAGAGCTGACCCCTGAGGTTAACGGTGCTCCCGTCGATAAGACGAAGATGATTCCACTCGTTGGTCGCATTGCAGCAGGTGGACCAATAACAGCAGAGCAAGAAGTAGAAGAAGTATTTCCTTTGCCTGAATCCTTTGTTGGAAAAGGTGAGTTATTTATGCTCAAAGTAGTGGGCGAATCAATGATTGATGCAGCTATCTGTGATGGTGACTATGTAGTGATCCGTTCACAAAAAGATTGCAACAAAGGTGAAATCGTTGCAGCGATGATTGATGGCGAAGCCACAGTAAAGACATTCTCTAAAAAAGATGGCCACATCTGGCTACTGCCAGCAAATGATGCTTTTGAGCCTATCAATGGCGATAATTGCGAGATCTTGGGAGTTGTAACAGCAGTACTTCGCTCTATTGCCTAACTTATCGCGCGAGTGACAATGACTCTTGCTTGATCCCCGTAGTGCACACTGCCCGGCTCATAGACATCAATTCGCAGTATCTCAGGCGCCTTTATTGCACCTAGTGATACAAGTGCATCTAACTCACCAGCAAATCCTTTGCTCTCAAAGTGTTCGTTATTTACTCCCACAACCAACCAGCCGTTATTTGCAAGCAATGGCAATAAGTTGCGCAAGCACTCAGGTCCTAAGTGGCCATGGGTAAATGTTCCTGAACTAATGAGGGCTTCATATGGTGCATTCTCATTTGGCACAGCCCGAGTTAAATCTCTCTCATACAATTTCCTATACACAGCACTGTTATCAGTGCGCTGCTTGAGCTTTGCCTGTCCCAACATTTCAGGTGAAATATCCATGCCATCTAAAACAACGTTTGGGCGAAGCCTTGATAAATACATGCCGGTCAGGCCCGTGCCGGTGCCGATATCTAAGACCCGAGAAAGAGAATCTGTAACGACTTGATCAAAGACTTCACTAATAGCTTTTGGATAGCGATACTGCTTGGCATCTACAAAAGATGAGTCATAAGTAGCGGCCCACTTTGCATATAAGCGCTTGTTATCTTCAGGAGTCTTTACTGAATAAGCCTCATCTAGGCCTAGGGCGTCATCGTTCATAGTGCAAGGCTATGCAGATTCTGCAGCCCCGACAATGCCCTAGCCCTTAACCAATCCTTTTAATCATCGCAGCCATCGCCTTATTCTGCGCACTCTGTGAGGCAACAATGCCTTCACCAAAGCTTTTGATTTCAGCGTTCTTGGCATTTTCAATCATGGCTGTCATATCAATGGCGCCATCATGATGACCTGTCATTCCTTTGAGCCAGAGCAGATCAAAGCTCTTTCCTCTTGCCGCTTTTAAATCTGCTAGTTCTGAATCACTGAGCATTCCGTCCATGCCATGGCCCATGCTGTGTCCAGGATCTAGATCAGCACCTGCTGCATCTAGCCAGGCTTTCATCTTCACGATTTCAGCGGCCTGTCCATCACGAATATCTTTGGCTAAAGTGAGTAGTTCAGGATCAGCACTAATTGTCAGTGCCAGATCTGAGATATCAATAGCTTGTTGGTGATGAGGAATCATCATCTGTAAAAACATAATGTCATCACTGCTTAATTCACCTGAGGCCCCAGCTGAATGCCCCTCGTGGTCCATTCCCATAGAACCATCTTTAGAACATCCCGCAAGTGCCATCACCATGATGAGTGCAACTAAGCCTGCAATAGCTCGTTTAAAGAATGCAGAGTTGTTTGCTGTATTGATTCTCATTACCAAGGCACCACTTTCATCTCTTCCCACAACACTCCCGTTAGCTTTTCTTGATCACTTGCCCCGTTAACATCAAAGGCTCTAGTGGCTAGCCAGATTGCGCTCTGTGCTCCCTCTTGCGCCGAGAGCGGTGCATCTGGGCCACCCATATCTGTGCGCGAATGATTCGGACACACTGCATCTACTAAAAACCCACGTGCGCCAAGGCCAGTCTCATGTGCCAAGTTTCTAACTAATGCATTCACTCCAGCTTTGCTCACACGATAGGGAGCTAATCCCCCAGCATTTCCAGGTCCTGACATACGACCTAAACATGCTGAGAAGATAACTACTCGTCCTGAACGTGCCTCTGCCATTGGCGCTGCCAAAATATTCAGTGCACAAAAAACAGAGTCCACATTAATCGCCATTACCCGTCGCCACTCAGCGTTATCTGTCTTTAACGTCTTAGACATCTTTGCACTCATCACACCATGGGCCAGAATCACAATCTCTGGTGTGCCAAAGGATTCTAGAATCTCTTCAAAAGCGCTCTTAGCTGAATCTAGATCTTCTAAATCAACTGAACGATAGGTAGCACCTAAGTGCTTGGCTGACTCTTCTAAGCGCGCCTTATCTTTAGCAACTAAAACAATCTGATGACCAATGGCTGCAAGCTCTTTTGCACATTCAAAGCCCAGGCCCCGTGATCCCCCAGTAACAATTACTAGCCCCATTTATTTACGCTTTAACTCTCTAAGGGATGCCTTGAGCGCTTTGCGCTCGGCTTTTGCAACAGGATCTTTTTTTGTTGGAAAGATCCATTTTAAAATTAGAGCAAAGATGGCCATGACTACAAAGCCACTTAAGGCCTGTAT
>JAPLBK010000012.1 GCA_026392775.1 Actinomycetota bacterium | reverse complement strand
ATTCCTGCAACTGCGCCAAATCGAATTGCTTGGGTGCGAACTAGCGGAGTAATGAGATAACACAGCGCAGCTGATATCAGTAACGTAACTAAATACTCGCGCATGCGCCCTTATTACCCCTGGTAAATAGGAAAGCGTGAAGTCAGAGCATGTACTTCGCTCTTAATCACCGCATGAGCCGATGCATCATCGGTAGCAATTGCCCGCGCAATCAAAGTTGCAATCTGCTTCATCTCTTCAACGCCCATTCCTTGGGTAGTTGTTGATGGTGTGCCAACACGGATACCGCTTGTAATTCCTGGCTTCTCTGGATCGTTTGGAATTGAGTTTTTATTCATAACAATTCCAGCTGCCCCGCATCGCTCATCGGCGACTTTTCCAGTCACCCCCGTGCTTCGAATATCCATTAGGGCTAAATGAGTTTGAGTGCCTCCAGATACTGCGCGCATACCTTCTACTTCAAGGGCCTTTGCTAAAGCCTGGGCATTAATAATGACATCCTTAGCATATTTTTGATACGCAGGTGTTGCGCACTCTGCCAACGCAACAGCCTTACCAGCTACTGCAGACATAATCGGTCCGCCCTGCATTCCTGGGAAAATTGACTTATCAATTGCTGAAGCATGTTCGGCCTTAGCCAAAATCATTCCACCTCGAGGACCACGCAAAACTTTATGTGTTGTGAAGGAAACAACATCAGCAAAAGGAACTGGGGATGGAATAGCTTTTCCTGCAACCAAGCCAATGAAGTGAGCAGCATCTACCCACATGATTGCTCCTACTTCGTCACAAATTGCGCGAACTTTCGCAAAATCAATAAGTGATGGGTATGCAGTAGCGCCAGAACAAATCATCTTTGGCTTTGTTGCAATTGCCTTATCGCGCAGCTCGTCATAATCGATTAATTCATTATCGCTGCGCACACCATATGACTCAATATTGAACCATTTGCCTGAAAAGTTAACTGGAGACCCATGGGTTAGGTGACCACCATGTGCCAAAGACATTGCCATGACGGTATCTCCTGGCTTTGTAAATGCTTGATAGATAGCGATATTCGCACTCGCACCTGAATGCGGTTGAACGTTTGCATGGTCTGCACCGAAAAGAGTTTTTGCGCGCTCTATGGCAAGGCTTTCAGCTTTATCTACTTCTTCGCATCCGCCGTAGTAACGCTTGCCTGGATAACCTTCAGCATATTTATTCGAAAGCGTTGAACCAATAGCTGCCAGTACTGCCCGAGATGTGAAGTTCTCTGAAGCAATGAGCTGCAAATTCTTTTGCTGACGCGTCATCTCTGAGAGAAGAACTGCAGCAATCTCTGGATCTTGATTGGTCAGGGCATCGAAGTCTGGGCCGTAGTAAGTAGACATAATCCAACCTTATCGTGGGAGGCTAAATAAGGCGCGCGCTCGGAGCGATTGCCTGTATTTCCTCGAGTGAAATAGCCCCAATGCGCAAAACACGAACATCGTCAGAATCGGCTTCAACAACCGTTGTTGGCACCCCTTGGCGCAGTTTTCCGCCATTGAACTGGAAAGCTAAATCAGAGTGGAGAACAAAAATGTCGCTGAGCTCTTTAGGTGCTGGTATTCCTATTCTTGAACCACTTGTAACAGCCAATGGTCCACTCTTTGCCAACAAAGCTTTAGCGAATTTACTTTTTGGAGTTCGAATACTGATGCGATCGAGCTGATTAGCATCTCCTAAATCCCAACTCAAACCCAACTGTGGTTTGAGATTCAGCGAAAGAAGACCTGGCCAAAACTTCTTCATCAAGGCAGAAATCTCTGGGGTAATTTCACGGACAACACCTTGGGCAGTTTTTGTGCTTCCTACAAGCACCTGGGCTGAAGTAAATAGTGGTGATCCATGCAAAACATTCATGGCACGAACTGAATCGTGTTTGAAGGCATCACAGACAAATGCATAACTATGTTCTAGTGGAATTGCAATGATGTAGCCATCAGAGATCGCCTTTAACGCTTTGTTAACGTGACGGCTGAGTTCGCCTTTTTTAAGGTCTACTTCTTTGCCCATGACTACCTCCTCACCGCACTGGTCCAACGGGGACGACCCACTAGGTCATCATGGAGTGCAATATCTTCGAAATCTACGGCTAACTCCCCCGCAATTGCAATTGCTTGCTCTTCTGTATGTTCAATAACCAATACCCCTGCTGGTTTCAACAATCTGGCAGCGGCTTGAATAAAGATTCGTGGAAGTTCCATTCCCGTTGGCCCACCAAAGAGGGCGATGTGAGGCTCAAAGCCGGCAACATCTCGTGGCAACGCTTGTGCATCTGGAATATATGGTGGGTTTGCAATTACTACATCACATTTAACTCCAGGTAAAACATCTGCCACATCGCCTTCAATAACTCGCACGTTTTGCGCTATGACTGAGACATTTTTCTTCAACCACACCAACGCCTCTGGGGACTTTTCAACTGCAATCACTCGTGCGCTAGGTGCTTCTGTTGCAATGGCTAAAGAAAGCGCACCGGAGCCTGCACCTAAATCAATAATACTAGCTGGGGCTGGCAAGTTGGCAATATGTTGTAAAACTGCTTCCACAAGTAGTTCAGATTCTGGACGAGGAACAAGAACTCCTGGACCTACTTCAATTTCTAGGTAACGAAAGGGTGCAACACCGGTCAAGTACTGCAGGGGTTCATGGTTGAGCCGGCGATCTAACATATTGAAGAACTGTTCTTCAATCACATCGATGTCACTAATGGTTGCAAGAGTAGATTCAATCAAAACTGAGTTATGAAGATCCATGCGCGATAATCCCAGAACGTGAGCTAATAGGTGTTCAGCATCTACCTCACTGATGCCAGATTCTGCTAACTGTGCTTTAGCAACACGAAGCAGAGTTTTAATCTCCATGTGCTTAGTTCGTGCTCGCTAAACGTGCAGCTTTATCTGCATCCAGTAGGGCTTGAATCATGTCATCGAGATCGCCATTCATCACTGCATCTAAGTTATTAGCTTTGTAGTTAACGCGGTGATCACTAATGCGATTTTCTGGGTAGTTATATGTGCGAATGCGCTCTGAGCGATCCACGGTACGAACTTGGCTCTTTCGCTCAGCAGATGCTGCAGCTTCAGCCTTTTCTTGGGCATCGGCTAAAAGACGAGCGCGCAAGATACGCAGCGCTGATTCCTTATTTTGTAGTTGGCTCTTTTCATTCTGACAAGAGACCACAATGCCCGTTGGAACGTGAGTTAATCGCACGGCAGAGTCAGTTGTATTAACTGACTGTCCACCAGGACCTGATGAGCGATAAACATCTACGCGCACATCGTTCATATTGAGCTCAACATCTACCTCTTCAGCTTCAGGCAAAATCAATACACCGGCAGCAGATGTGTGAATACGTCCAGCACTCTCAGTCTCTGGCACGCGCTGCACGCGGTGAACTCCACCTTCAAATTTCAAACGTGCATAAGGAGATTCACCAGGAGCTGCCGTTCCCTTGGCTTTAACTGCAACAGAAATATCTTTATAGCCACCCATTTCACTTTCAGTGGCATCAATGATTTCAACTTTCCAATTATGTTTTTCGGCATAACGCATGTACATACGCAAGAGATCGCCTGCAAAGATCGCTGATTCATCCCCGCCAGCACCTGCTTTAACTTCCAAAATAACATCACGATCATCATTGGGATCACGTGGCAATAAGAGCTCTTCAAGCTTTTCAGCAGCTTGGGTACATGTTGCCTCTAACCCTGGAATCTCAGATATAAAGTCAGCATCAACTGCCGCTAACTCTTTACCTGCTGCTAAATCATCTTCAGCAGATTTCCAAGCTTTAAAGCCAGCAACAACTGGACCTAGTTGGGCATAGCGGCGTCCTAATTTGCGGGCATTATTTTGATCTTCGTGGATGGCCGGATCAGCCATCTTGGCTTCAAGTTCGGCGTATTCGCGCACCATTTCATGGGCGGATGCGAAACGATCACTTGTCACTGGCTTCTCCTTATCTACTCTAGTTGAAACGATTTGTTGTTTAGGGAAATAAAAAAACCGCGACCGCAACCGTTAAGGGCTGCGATGCGGTTTCTTTAGAAAGCTACTTGGCTTCTTTTTTACCGAAGCGCTCTTCGAACTTAGCTACACGACCACCAGTATCAAGGATGCGCTGCTTGCCGGTATAGAACGGGTGGCATACAGAACACACTTCAACATAGATTGAACCGCTTGCAACAGTTGAGCGGGTAACAAACTTCTCACCACAACCACACGTTACTTGGGTCTCTTTGTACTCTGGGTGGATCTCTGGCTTCATGGTTATTCCTTCTTTAATGTTTGGGTCCCTTATCGGGTGAACCAAACGGCTTGGTTAACAGAGCTAAATCGTAGGCGATTGTCCGCGATTTACGAAATTTACGCTTACTTTGAGTCGTCAGGTCCAGAGGTTGTCTTCTGGATCTGCATCAAGAACTCGACGTTGGACTTAGTGCCCTTCATCTTCTCAAGAAGTAGTTCAAGTGCTGCTTGTGGCTCAAGAGCATGCAATACACGACGCAGCTTCCAAACAATATTGAGTTCCTCTGATCCCATAAGGATTTCTTCCTTACGTGTTCCAGATGCAACAACGTTGACCGCAGGGAAGATGCGCTTATCGGCAATCCTGCGATCAAGGATGAGCTCCATGTTTCCAGTTCCCTTGAACTCTTCAAAGATAACTTCGTCCATACGAGAACCTGTGTCAACAAGTGCTGTTGCAAGAATCGTGAGTGATCCGCCATCTTCAATATTACGAGCTGCACCAAAGAACTTCTTAGGCGGATAGAGAGCAGCTGAATCAACACCACCAGAGAGAATTCGACCTGATGCTGGAGCTGCGATGTTGTATGCACGGCCCAGACGTGTGATTGAGTCAAGAAGAACAACTACATCGTGGCCAAGTTCAACAAGTCGCTTTGCGCGCTCGATTGCAAGCTCTGCAATTGTTGTGTGGTCATCAGCTGGGCGGTCAAATGTTGAAGCAATAACTTCACCCTTAACTGAACGCTGCATATCTGTAACTTCTTCTGGGCGCTCATCAACTAGAACAACCATCAAGTGACACTCTGGGTTATTTGTTGTGATTGCGTTAGCAATTGATTGCAGAACCATTGTCTTACCAGCCTTAGGAGGCGAGACAATAAGTCCACGCTGGCCCTTACCAATAGGTGCAATCAGATCGATCACACGTGTGGTTAATACGTTTGGCTCAGTTTCAAGGCGCAAACGCTCTTGAGGATAAAGTGGAGTCAACTTGCCGAATTCAACACGGTTACGTGCCTCTTCCGGAGTCATTCCATTAACTGTTTCAAGAGTAATGAGTGCATTGAACTTCTGCTTAGTCTCACCTTCGCGAGGTTGGCGAACCTGGCCTGTTACAACATCGCCTTTGCGTAATCCGTTCTTGCGCACTTGCTGCAATGAAACATAGACATCGTTAGGTCCTGGAAGATATCCAGCAGTGCGAATAAATGCATAGCTGTCAAGAATATCGAGAAGTCCACCAACTGGCACCAAGACATCGTCTTCACCAATTACTGGTTCGCGCTCTTCGCGAGGTCCACGATCACGGTTGCGATCACGGTTGCGATCACGTCCACGTGCATGCCGATCAGAGCGATCATGGCGATTACCACGATCGGTGTTACTTTGAGGTGATGATGGTGAGTCATCGCCATCAGCATCTGAATCTTCATTTGAAGAAGAGTTATTTGAGCTCTTAGCTTCCTTCTTGTTCTTATTGCGGGCTTCGCGGCGGGCTTCGCGTTCAGCTTTAGCAGCTTCGCGGTTACTTGCCTGTAAATCAGCGATCGCCTCTACAAGAGCGTCCTTCTTCATCTTTGCTGCGCCATCGACACCAAGTTGTGTTGCTACTGTCTTTAACTTAGGAAGGGTCATTGCAGAAAGCTCAGGACTATTAGAACGTACAGGTTCAATTTCTGTTGTCATCTGTTTCTTTTCTATATAGGTCAACAGGTTTTAGATATATCCCGTTAAGCCGTGGATGTTTTTTAGATTTAGCTGATGAGTTGCTGGCCACTAGATAAGGGCCGTTCAGATAGGGAAAGTTTAGCACCTTATGGCGTTAATAGGCAAAATCGGCAAAATTAAGCGGAAATAACGTCGGCTCCTTGGCGAGCAATACCAAGTTCGGTTGCAATGAATTTATCTCCGGCAGCTCTGCGCAGTTCCTCGGCCTCAGATGGGCCACCGGTATGCAGCACCAAAACAGTTGGACCAGCACCTGAAATAAAGGCTGCAACGCCAGCATTGCGAAGCTTTGTTAATAGCGCAAAGGATTGTGGCATTGCCTCTTTGCGGTATGACTGATGTAAAAAGTCAGCCGTTGCGCTGTGGAGAAGATCTGGGCGATGCTCTAGTGCATGCACTAATACCGCTGCATTTGAAGTATTTCTCACAGCATCGGCATGGGGCAAAGTTTCAGGCAACATCTTTCTAGCCTTTGAAGTTGCAACAGCAGTTGCTGGAATAAATGCAAGGGCGCCAATACGTGTATCGACATCAATATGAACTGATTGTGCCACCATGCGTCCACGTTGTGAATCTTGCCAAGCAATATTTGCACCACCAAAAATCGCAGCTGCGACATTATCTGGGTGGCCCTCCATTTCATTAGCAATCACCAACATATCTTCTAGTGACATGCGTTCATTGCCACCAAGAACAAGGGCGCGAGCAAGTGATAGGCCACCAACGATTGCGCTAGCTGATGAACCAAGACCGCGACCATGTGGAATGACATTTAACTGGCGAAGTGCAATACCGCGTGGTTTTCCACCAAGGAATTCAAAACCTTTATACATCGCCTTAATAACCAAGTTCTTATCATTTCTTGCGACATCATCAGAGCCTTCGCCAGTGACATCAACATCAACGCCTGGTTCATCTTGAACTTGAGCGATGTATCGATCAAACATTGTTAGAGCTAAACCAAGGCAATCAAAGCCAGGTCCTAAGTTTGCACTCGTTGCAGGAACTTGCACCTGCATCGGTTGGGCTTTAAAAGTTGGTTTCATAGTGAACTCTTAAGAAAGACCTAGTGCTTTTGCCGCAGCTTTAAGGTTGACTGGAACTACCACTGGCTTTTTCGCCGATTCAAGGGCGTAAGGAATATCTTTCAAGCCATGGCCAGTGACAGTAATGACGACTGTCTTACCTTGAGGCAGCTTTCCAGCCTTTTTATACTTAATTAATCCTGCTAATCCCGCAGCAGATGAAGGTTCGACAAAGATTCCCTCTTTAGCTGCAATTAGACGATAGGCAGACAAAATCTCTCGATCTGTGACTGAATCAATCACACCCCCTGAAACATCACGGGCTTCAACGGCTTGTGCCCAGGAAGCAGGGTTTCCAATGCGAATAGCAGTTGCAATGGTGTCTGGATTCTTAATGATCTTGCCCTTAACTATCGGGGCAGCACCAGCAGCTTGGAATCCATACATCTGTGGCAATTGTGATGACATGCCATCCTTGTAATACTCCTTATAGCCCTTCCAATAAGCAGTGATATTTCCTGCATTACCGACAGGCATGGCATGAATATCTGGAGCATTACCCAGCATGTCCACAACTTCAAAGGCTGCAGTCTTTTGTCCTTCAATGCGATAAGGATTAACTGAGTTGACAAGTGCAACTGGATAGTTCGCTGAAAGTTCGCGGGCAAGAGTTAAGCAATCATCAAAATTACCATTAACTTGCAAAATAGTTGAGTCATGAATAACTGCTTGAGCTAACTTGCCCATCGCAATCTTTCCCTTAGGGATTAAAACTGCTGGTGTCATGCCAGCTTTGACGGCATAGGCCGCAGCTGATGCCGCAGTATTTCCAGTTGATGCACAGATGACTGCCTTAGCTCCATCTTCTGCCGCCTTTGAAATTGCCATTGTCATTCCGCGATCTTTAAATGAGCCTGTTGGATTTAAACCTTCGTACTTAATCCAAACATTATTGCCCAGTAGTTCTGAGAGGTTGCATGCATAGATAAGTGGTGTACCACCTTCATGCAAAGAGATGATTGGGGTATTTGCATTAACGGGTAAGCGGCGGCGATATTCCTCAATGACTCCGCGCCATTGGTGGGCTCCGCTTTTCTTGTTCCCAAAAATCCCCATTTAGGCAACAACCCCCTCAACGCGAATTACTGATTCAACTTTGCTCACAATATCCATGTCAGTCAATTTCTTAATGCAACCCTTAAGTGATGATTCAGTTGCAGCATGTGTGACAACAATGAGTTCAGCATCACTACCGAGTCCTGCTTGGCGCACAGTTTGAATAGAGATGCTTTCACTGGCAAATACTTGGGCAATTGCCGCCAAAACACCCGACTTGTCAGCCACATGCAAGCGAATAAAGAACTGTGATTTCACATCGCCCACAGGTGCGATATCGAGGTCGGCATAGTCAGATTCTCCATAGCCAACAGTTGAATAAGCACGGTGGCGAGTAACGGCAACTAAGTCTCCCAAGATTGCAGATGCAGTTGGTGCACCGCCTGCCCCGCGACCATAGAACATGAGCTGTCCAGCAGCCTCTGATTCAACATAGACGGCGTTAAAGGCGTTGCGCACAGATGCCAGCGGGTGAGAACTTGGAAGTATCACTGGATGCACGCGCACAGAAATCTCATCTTTAACTGTTAGCTCTGCAATAGCAAGCAGCTTGATAACAGAGCCCATTGCTTTGGCTGCATTCACGTCATCAAGTGAAATGGTGGAGATACCTTCGCAATACACCTCATCAATTGTCACAGTGCTATGGAAAGCAAGGCTTGCAAGTAGAGCAGCTTTTGCTGCAGCATCATGTCCATCAATATCTGCAGTGGGATCAGCCTCGGCATAGCCAAGTGATTGTGCTTCTTTTAATACATCATTGAAGACACGGCCTTCTTCATGCATTTTTGTAAGAATATAGTTAGTTGTGCCATTCACAATTCCCATAACGCGAGTGATTTGATCACCAGCAAGTGATTCACGCATTGAACGGATAATTGGAATCGCACCGGCCACTGCTGCCTCGTAATACAAATCTACTTTTGCCGCATCTGCTGCATTAAAGAGTTCATGCCCATGTGTTGCAAGCAGTGCCTTATTGGCCGTAATAACAGATTTCTTATTCTTAATCGCTTCTAGAATCAATGTGCGGGCTGGCTCAATACCACCCATGACTTCAATAACAATATTGATCTCTGGGTCATTAACAATTGAGTTTAAATCTGTTGTAATCATGGAAGGATTAATACCTTCACGGGCGGCGTTACTGCGCACGCCAATCTTTTTTAGAACTAGCAGAGCACCTGAGCGCTCAGAGAGCTCTTGCTCATCAGATTGAAGCAGGCGGGCGACTTGGCTGCCGACCACACCGCAGCCGAGCATGCCAATAGATATTGTCTTTAGCTCTGTGCTCATGCGGTCTATTCTTTCACAGATGCCTGTAACGGCGTTAAATATCTAGCCCTAACAGATCAGCTTCAGTCTCACGGCGCAGAATCACGCGGGCTTTTCCATCTTTTACTGCAATTACTGGTGGTCGTGGCACGTGGTTGTAATTAGTTGCCATGCTGCGTCCATATGCACCTGTTGCTGGGGTGGCTAATAAATCTCCAGGAACAATGTCACTTTCCAATTCAATCTCGCGAATGACAATATC
>JAPLBK010000010.1 GCA_026392775.1 Actinomycetota bacterium | reverse complement strand
GAAAAAGCACGCATTGACCGTGTTTTACAAAACAATGAAGTTCAAGCGCTTATTACCGCACTAGGTACTGGCGTGCACGATGATTTTGATATTGAAAAACTTCGCTACCACAAGATTATTTTGATGGCCGATGCTGATGTGGATGGTCAACACATTCGCACACTACTTCTGACTTTGTTGTTCCGTTTTATGCGACCACTTATTGAAAATGGTTTTGTTTACTTTGCACAACCTCCTCTCTATAAACTCAAGTGGGGCGGTAAAGAACCTGTGGAATACGCATTTAGTGATCGCGAACGCGATGGCATGATTGAGATTGGTTTAGCTGCAGGAAAGCGTCTGCCTAAAGATGATGGAATCCAGCGCTTCAAGGGTTTAGGTGAAATGCCAGCCAAGGAACTCTGGGACACAACAATGGATCCAGAGCACCGAGTTCTTATTCGCGTGACGTTAGAAGATGCTGCAGCCGCCGATGATTTATTTTCAGTGTTAATGGGTGAAGATGTTGAAAAGCGCAGAGCTTTTATTCAACGTAACGCCAAAGATGTTAGGTTCTTAGATATCTAATGGATGAGTTAAACCCAAAAAATCTTGAGTCATTCGACAAGATTGAAACCGTTGATCTTCAAGTTGAAATGGCACGCTCTTATCTTGACTACGCCATGTCAGTTATCGTTGGTCGCGCACTGCCAGATATTCGTGATGGCTTAAAACCTGTTCATCGCCGCGTTCTTTATGCGATGTATGACGCGGGATATCGCCCAGATAAGGGTTATTACAAATCCTCTCGCATCGTTGGTGATGTTATGGGTAATTACCACCCACACGGTGACACTGCGATCTATGACTCCGTAGTTCGCCTTGCCCAGCACTGGTCTTTGCGTTATTTACTGATTGACGGAAATTGAAACTTCGGCTCACCTGGTAATGATCCAGCTGCAGCAATGCGCTATACCGAGGCCCGTCTGTCATCTCTAGCGATGGAGATGATGCGCGATATAGATGAAGACACCGTTGATTTTGTTCCAAACTATGATGGACGCTCACAAGAGCCAACAGTTTTACCTTCTCGCCTACCCAACCTTCTAGTTAACGGAAGCGCCGGTATTGCAGTTGGTATGGCTACAAACATTCCACCGCATAACCTTCGTGAAATCGGTGAGGCAGTTATATACGCTCTTGAAAATCCTGATATGAAGCAAGAAGAGCTTCTTGCCAAGTTCTTAACTATTGTTAAAGGCCCAGATTTTCCCACTAAAGCTTTAATTGTTGGTCGCGGCGGCATTGAAGATGCTTATCGCACGGGCCGTGGATCAATTACTATGCGCGCAGTTGTTCAAGTTGAAGAGATTAACAAACGTACCTCTTTAGTAATTAGCGAGCTTCCATACCAAGTTAACCCAGATAACTTAGCGCTTAAGATTGCAGAACTTGTTAAAGATGGAAAGATTAAGGGAATCGCCGATGTTCGCGATGAAGGTAATGAGCGCTTAGGTCAACGTCTAGTGATTGTTTTACAGACGAGTGCAATTCCTAAGGTTGTCCTGAATAACCTCTATAAACAGACACAATTACAAGACACATTCGGTGCCAATATGTT
This sequence comes from Actinomycetota bacterium, assembly GCA_026392775.1. Next base: position 1,177 of record JAPLBK010000010.1, on the reverse strand, counting down.
GGCACTCGTTGATGGTGTTCCACGCACATTGCGTCTAGATGAATTCATCCGTTACTACATCGAACACCAGATTGAAGTAATTGTCCGCCGCACTAAGTTCCGCTTAGCTGAAAAAGAAAAACGCGCACATATTTTGCAGGGCTACCTCAAGGCACTCGATGCCCTTGATGCAGTAATTGCACTAATCCGTGCTTCCACAACACCTGAAGAAGCTCGCACAGGTTTGATGAAACTTCTAGATGTTGATGAGATTCAAGCAAATGCAATCTTGGATATGCAGCTGCGTCGCATTGCAGCCCTTGAGCGCCAGAAGATTAATGATGAATATGACGCGCTAATGGCTGACATCCTCATCTTAAACGCGATTCTTGTAAGCCCTGAAAAGCAGCGCGACATCGTTAAAACAGAGCTCATTGATTTAGTTGCTAAATATGGCGATGATCGTCGCACACAGATTGTTGCAAGTGAAGGTGACTTCAGTGCAGAAGATTTAATCCCAGATCAAGATGTGGTTGTAACAATCACTCGTGGTGGTTATTCAAAGCGCACCATGGCAGATCTTTATCGATCACAACGCCGAGGTGGTCGCGGTGTAAAGGGCGCTGCGCTTAAGGAAGATGACGTAGTTGATCATTTCTTTATTGCATCAACCCATGATTGGTTGTTGTTCTTCACAAACCAAGGACGCGTCTATCGCGCGAAGGTGCATGAGCTACCAGATGCTGGCCGCGATGCCCGCGGACAACACGTTGCTAACTTGATGGCATTTAAACCTGAGGAGAAAATTGCAGAAGTGCTTTCTCTTAAGGATTACACAATTTCTCCATTCTTGGTTCTGGCAACTAAAAAGGGATTGATTAAGAAAACTCCTTTAATGGAATTTGATTCACCTCGTACCGGTGGATTAATTGCTATCTCTCTCAAGCCAGGAGATGAAGTAGTTGGCGCATCACTGGTTAATAATGGTGACGAACTCCTCCTTGTTTCAACTAAAGGAATGTCACTGCGCTTTACAGCAGATGATGAATCACTGCGCCCAATGGGTCGATCAACAAGTGGTGTAATTGGAATGAAGTTCCGTGCAAATGATTCACTCCTAACAATGGCCAGAGTGAATTCAGAACTTGCTGCAAACTCTTTTGTTTTCACTGCAACTGATGCTGGTTATGGCAAAAAG
>JAPLBK010000133.1 GCA_026392775.1 Actinomycetota bacterium | reverse complement strand
TGCCCACATGCCCACGTTTTTGCCCACATAAATTTATAAATTCTTGTTAGGTTATGCAGAGAGATGTAAAAGAAAAGTGACCATCTCCGCACGGGAAATGGTCACTAATCAGTAATTTAAAGAAGAGTCGCCCTATAAGCCCGATCCTGTCCTCTTGCGAGGGATCACCATCCATCTAGATCTGTAATTACTTACAGATTCAAGCAACCTACCCGTTAACTCGAGCGAGCAGCTCTCAAGCGCCAACTGCATGGTCTTGCTCCAAGTGGGGTTTGCATAGCCAACTGCATTGCTGCAGTTACTGGTGGGCAATACTACCGATAAGATTTGCTTACTAAATTTGATTACCGAGAAGGAGAAATACATGCTTATTTCTCTCATATCCTCGGCTGACCAAGTCAGCGATGCGCGTATGCACCGTTTGTGTGGAGCGCTAATCCGCAGTGGTTGTCAGGTTGAAGTCTGGGCACTGGGATCGGCAAAGGATTCACCGGCTGGAGTTGATTTTCACGTGGTGCCTGGCGGTAAAGGTTTTACTGCACGAATTATTCGCGATGTGGTTCTGCCATTTCGCGCCAAGGGAAAAATTTGGATTGTTGTTGCACCTGATTTATTACCAATGTCGTGGCTAGTTGCGCGCATTAAAGGGCGCAAGTTGGTCGCCGATGTTCATGAAGATTACTTTGAATTATTAAAAGATCGCGCTTGGGCAAAAGGTTTAATTGGGACTTTAGCAAAAATCATTGTACGCCTAGCAACAAAAGTAGCGGCCCGTGCTGATTTAACTACAGTGGCTGATGTGCAAGTGCCACCTTTTAAAGCACGTAAACGATTAGTAGTGAGAAACTTTCCTGATTTATCATTGCTTACTCCAAGCGGAGAAATGTCAGCGCAGCCACGGGCTATTTATATCGGCGATGTTCGTACTTCCCGCGGAATTAAAACTATTTTAGAAACCGCCGAATTAACACTGCAATGGAATTTTGACATCGTTGGAAACGTTTCGGCTGATGATGCCGCGTTCATTGATAATTGGAAATCAACAAGTGTGGCAAGTTCGCGCGTAGTTTTCCACGGCCGACTTGCGCCTGCCCAATCATGGAGCCTTGCGCAAGGTGCGTGGGTTGGACTTTCACTGTTGGAATCAACTCCAGCATTCAGCGCCGCAGTTCCCAGCAAGTTATATGAATACATGACTTGTGGTCTTGCAACAATTTCAACACCATTGCCCCGCTGCGTTGAAATAATTGAAAAAAGTAATGGTGGAGCAATTGCTAAAGATGCAGCAGCAGTTTCGGCAACATTAAATGCATGGGCTACAAATCCCACCGCGTTAATTCAGATACGAAAAAATGCAGTTGCGTGGGCCACATCAAACCTGAATGCTTCAGCTGAATACGACGCCTTCGTAAGCGCAATTACTGCTCTTATTCCAAGTTCACGGCAGGCTCGCACAATGGCCACCAGAATAGCCGCAACTGCAGATGTTGATGCGAGCGCCACAATTGGCGACGGATCAAAGATTTGGCATTTAGCCCAAGTTCGCGATGGCGTTGTACTTGGCGAAAACTGCATTGTTTCTCGTGGTGCATATATTGGTTCCGGTGTGAAAATTGGCAACAACTGCAAGATTCAAAATTATGCATTGGTGTATGAGCCAGCAGTTTTAGGTCATGGAGTATTTATTGGTCCGGCCGTTGTTTTAACTAATGATCATTACCCTCGTGCAATTAATCTGGACATGAGCCTTAAATCTGGATCTGATTGGGATGCGGTAGGAGTAACTATTGGCGATGGCGCTAGCATTGGTGCGCAATCAGTATGTGTAGCACCGGTAAAGATTGGAGCTTGGGCTTTGGTAGCTGCGGGCTCAGTTGTGACAAAAGATGTGCCCAATTTTGCTTTAGTTGCTGGATCTCCAGCAAAAAGAATCCGCTGGGTGGGTCGTGCAGGGGTTCCACTGGAAGATATCGGCGATAATTCCTTCCGTTGTCCGCAAACAGGGGCGCTGTATAAGCAGTTAAGTTCTGATCAATTAGTAGAGGTAGAAAAGGGTTGACAATGATTCCAGCAGCCAAACCAATTATCGGTGATGAAGAACGTGAAGCAGTCGATCGTGTACTTCGTTCTGGCATGTTGGCTCAAGGTCCCGAAGTTAAGGCCTTTGAAGAGGAGTTTTCGGCACATGTTGGTGGTCGTCACTGTGTAGCGATGAACTCTGGAACTTCGGCCCTACACCTTGGGTTTATCGCCGCAGGCATCAAATCCGGTGATGAAGTTATCGTTCCTTCTTTTTCTTTTGCAGCAACGGCTAACTCAGTTGTTCTAGCTGGCGGCGTTCCAGTATTTGCCGATATTGATCCTAAGACTTTCAACTTAGATCCCGATCACGTTGAGAGCCTTTTTACGAAGAAAACTAAAGCGATTATGCCGGTGCACCTTTATGGTCACATTGCCGCAATGGATCGCTTCGAAGAGATGTCTAGTAAGTATGGCGTAAAGATTATTGAAGATGCAGCGCAGGGCCATTTAGCTTCAATGAATAGTCGCAATGCCGGTGAATTCGGCGTAGTTGCCTCGTTTTCTTTCTATCCAACAAAGAACATGACTGCTGGTGAAGGTGGAATGGTTGTTACTGATTCGGCTGAAGTGGCGCGCACTTTGCGTTTACTGCGTAACCAAGGTCAAGAAATTCGCTACCAAAATGAAATCATTGGCTTTAACACTCGTATGACTGAAATTCACGCCGCCATTGGTCGCGTGCAATTAGCCAAACTGCCGGGCTGGACTAAAACTCGTCAAGATAATGCTGCGTATTTAGATGCAAACTTAAAAGGTGTTGTAGTTCCTTACTTACAACCAGGTACAACTCACTCATACCACCAGTACACAATCCGTATTCCTGGTGGATCAGCCGAAAAGCGTGATGCATTTATGGAAGCAATTATGGCTAAAGGCGTGGGTTGTGGTGTTTATTACCCAACGCCAATTCATCGCTTGCCATCATTCAATTTAAATCTCAATCTCAAAGAGACTGAACTAGTTATTAAAGAGTGTGTATCACTTCCAGTTCATCCATCACTGAGCCAGAATGATTTAAAAACTATTGTCTCTGTAGTTAATGAAGTTTCGGCATCACTGTAATCATGGCTGATAAAAAACTTCGCGCCGGCCTTGTAGGTCTAGGAATGATGGGGCGTCACCACGCCCGTATCTTGGGCTCACTTGATGGCGTTGAACTTGTTGCAGTGTCAGATCCCATGGGTGATTCAAATGGCGTTGCTAGTGGACGCAAATTATTTTCATCCGTTAAAGACTTAATTGCCGAAGGCATTGATTATGCAATGGTTGCAGCCCCTACAGCTTTCCACGAAGAACTTGCTTTGGAACTTGCTGCAGCTGGTGTGCATGCACTAGTTGAAAAGCCATTAGCCGTTGATACACCAGCGGCACAAAAGATTTATGAAGCTTTTCGCGATAAAGCTTTAGTCGGCGCCGTTGGCCACATCGAACGGTATAACCCAGCGTTGCAACAGTTACGTGCGCGTTTAGATGCCGGCGAATTAGGTGCGGTGTATCAAATAACTACACGTCGCCAAGGACCATTTCCAGCGCGTATCGCCGATGTAGGTGTCGTCAAAGATTTAGCAACGCACGATATTGATTCAACGGCTTGGGTAGCACGCTCAGCTTTTGTCAGCGTTTCGGCACAAACTGCCCACAAATCAGGTCGTCTGCATGAAGATATGGTCGCCGTTGTTGGGCAATTAGCTAATGGAATTATCACTAACCATCTAGTTAACTGGTTAACGCCATTTAAAGAGCGCTTAACAATTGTCACTGGCCAACGTGGCACGCTAGTTGCCGATACGTTAACTGCAGATTTAACTTTCTATGCAAATGCCTCCGTTAATACTGAATGGGATTCAGTTGCAGCTTTTCGTGGCGTTAGCGAAGGTGATGTTATTCGTTACGCATTTGCTAAACCCGAACCACTTCGCGTTGAACACGAAGCTTTCCGCGATGCAGTACTTGGTTTACCTGGCGCTAACGAGCGAATTGTGACAATGGAACAAGGCCTAGCAACGGTAGCCGTTGCCGGTGCAATCCTTGAAAGTGCAGCGACTAAAAAGGTTGTCACGCTATGAAGATCGCCGTTGTAGCTTTAGGAAAAATTGGTCTGCCTTTGGCTGTGCAATTTGCTAACAAAGGTCATCACGTTATTGGCTGCGATGTAAATCAAAAAGCTGTTGATTTAATTAATGCTGGAACCGAACCATTTCCAGGTGAAGCCCACCTTGATGAATATCTGAAGAAAACTGTTGCATCGGGTCATTTAGTTGCAACTACTGATACCAAAACTGCTGTTGCTCAGTGCGAGGCTGTTGTAGTTGTAGTGCCACTCTTTGTTGATAACGAAGGTATTCCTGATTTCGGTTGGATGGATGCAGCAACGATAGATATTGCCGAAGGTTTAAAGCCTGGCACATTGGTTTCATACGAGACTACTTTACCCATTGGAGCAACGCGTACACGCTTTGCGCCAATGCTAGAAAAAATCTCGGGACTAAAAGCCGGAATTGATTTTCATTTAGTTTTCTCACCTGAGCGTGTTTTGACGGGCCGAGTATTTGCCGATCTTCGTAAATATCCAAAACTGGTTGGCGGCATCAATGCGGGTAGCGCTCGAGCGGGAATCGAATTTTACAAAGCAGTACTTGATTTTGATGATCGCCCAGATTTAAGCGAGCAAAATGGCGTGTGGAATATGGGATCGGCTGAAGCTAGCGAGATGGCTAAACTGGCTGAAACTACGTACCGTGACGTCAATATTGGTTTAGCAAATCAATTCGCAAAATTTGCCGAAACTGCCAACATCGATATCGCTAAAGTAATTGCGGCTTCGAACTCACAACCATTTAGTCATATCCATCAACCCGGTATCGCTGTTGGTGGGCACTGCATTCCAATTTATTCACAATTTTATTTATGGAATCACCCAGAAGCAACGGTGGTTCGTGCGGCACGTGAAGCAAATGCGGCAATGCCGGCGCACGCCGTAGGCTTGTTAGCTGGTGCTTTAGGTTCATTGAAAGATAAAAAAGTTGCAGTCCTTGGAATTTCTTATCGCGGTGGAGTCAAAGAAAGCGCGTTCTCTGGAGTTTTCCCGACTGTAACTGCCTTAAAAGCTGCCGGTGCTCAGGTTCTAGTTCATGATCCTATGTACACCGATGAAGAGATTTCACACCTTGATTTCACACCTTATGCAATGGGCGTTGGAGTTGATGGAGTAATTCTTCAAGCCGATCATGCTGAGTATAAAAAGCTTACTTCTGCGTCATTTCCTGGAGTTAAAGCGGTGATCGATGGTCGTCGAACTATGAATTCAAAGCAATTCCCAGGTGTTGACTTTAGAGTTATTGGGGCGCCAGCGCAGTAATAATAGTGAGAGGCATATGCGTGCGTGCAGTTGGTTTCGCATCAGCAATCTTGTTATAAATCTTTACTAAATTCTTGGCTTGAAGTTCCCAGCTGCGTTCACGTAAAACTTTCTTGGTATACACACTTTGATACTTGTCTTTATCAGCTAAAACATTCTTTACCGCAGCGACAAAATCATTTACATCTTCGGCGATAAAAACTTCGCCATTGCCTAAGCGCTTAACTTCAGCGGCCATAGTGCGCACATCGCTAACAACAATAGGTAGCCGAGCCTGCATGTATTCGCCAAACTTCGTGATTAGTGAGATCTCATGATTAAGTTTGTGATGGATTGGAATAAGGCCGATATCTCCAGTTGAAAGATAAGAGACCAACTCTGAGTTTGGTACGTAAGGCAAAACATGGAACCGATCCCACAACTGTGAATACCGAGCTTGAAGATCCAAAACCGTTTGGCTCTTGGGGTTAGCAATGAGCGCTAAATGAACTCCTGGCAACTGTAAAAGGGCATCTAGAACTGTAACTAAACCGCGTTGTGGAGCAACGCCACCTGAATAAACAAGTAATGGAGTTGTCACAAGAACATTGCAATCGGTGCGCAAATCACGCTTGCTTGGTTGTTGGCCCTCAAACAATGGATCGTTAGCTACTAATTCAGGTCGCTGTGTAAGTTCCAAATGTGGAATTAAAAGATCTGACATGCCTTCGCTAACGGATAAAACTGTTGCCGCCATCTGGCTATAACGCCTTTCTTCGCGGATATAAACCTTCTTTAATGGCGCAGTTAAATGCGAAACTCCAGGCACGTATTCATGGGCATCATAAATTAACTTGGCGGTATGACCCTGAGTGGCTAGATATTCAACTAAAGCACCAGCAATGGGAAGTGCAGTGTAATCATGGGCATGAATGACATCGGGCTTAAACTCTAAAGCAATGGGTTTAAGTGTTGTTCGGGCGCGTACTAAGTTAGGAATAACTGGAGGGATGGCGGGTATAAACTTGGCTTGAAAATTGCGTTTGTAATATCGCAGCGCTCTTAAAATAAGTGCAAAAAAACTTTGCTCAATAACAATTTTTAAGTGAACCCGATCGATAATTGCATAGCCAATTTTTAATTGATCATCAGTGTGGCTGGGCCTTGCACCGCATACCAAAACATCCCAACCAGCGTTTGCTAACGACCAAGCACATTTTAGAACGCGTGAATCTTCGGTAACACCATTGAGCACGATATGCATCGTACGTGGTGAGGTTTTCATGTTCAGAATCTATACGGCGTGAGGTAATCAAGCCAGAATAAACACTTGCTATTTACAAATACTCTGAATCTGTGCCTTAAATTTTGGTGAGAGTTTGCAATAGCAATAGTTTCTGGTTGGGATAGGGCAGTGATTGGTTCGCAGAATTTTACTTACTACTCCAAACACAGTTATGAGGTCTCCTTCAAATTAGATAGATATGAAGAAGGTGCTGATTTAGACGAGGTCTTTGAGACTTTAAGTGAGTGGTGGGATTTGGCTGGCGAGGATTATGAAGATGAAGTTGAAGGAAAGGGAATTGTTATAAAGAAATTCTTAATACTATATTGGCCCAAACTAAATCTTTCTCAGCCTCGTGTGCAATAACAACAATAGTCACTCCGGTTTTAGCCAAATTTTGAAGTAATTTAATTATGCGTTCACGGCTATTTATATCTTGTGCAGCCAAAGGTTCATCTAATAGCAATACCGGAGTATTTTGTGCAATTGCTTGGGCAATTGCAACGCGTTGTAATTCTCCAACTGAGAGAGTTGTGACTTGTCGATCTGCAATCTTATTTAGATCTAGAGCATAGATAACCTTTCCAGCATCGCCAGCCATTTCTATTATTTGTCGCACAGTAAAGCCAAGAGAATAAAACTGATTTTGCACCGCCATCGCACGAATAGTGGATAACTTCATCGCAGAAGTCAGACTTGGATGAATATCATCGATAGTAATTGTTCCCTTGCTCGGAATAATATCTCCAGCTATGGCGGCCAACAGCGTTGACTTTCCACTGCCATTAGGGCCAACTATCACGGTAATTGAACCTGAATGAATCTGTTTAGAGTAATCAGAAATAATCTCGCGCCCTGCGATTTCAATCGTTATCTCTTTGATAGAAATCATTGCGTTCTCCATGTTGTATTTCGTAAAGATACAAGTGCTATGAGAATTGGTGCCCCAATAAGTGAGGTAACTAAACCAATTGGTAGTTCATTGGGCTGAGCAATCGAACGGGCTGTGGTATCTGCTAATAGCAAAATTAAGGCACCGATTAGCGCACTTTGCACCACTAAGAATCTATGTGCTGGTCCATAAATAAAACGGGCGATATGTGGTGCTGCTAAACCCAGAAATGCAATAGTTCCAACCGTGCTGACCGAACCACCTGCCGCAATGGAAAGGGCTACAAGTGCCAAACGACGAGTGCGTGCAACATTTACACCAAGGTGAAATGCAGTTGCATCACCAAGAGATAAGCGATCAAGTGATGGCGCAATCTTGAATGCAAGTCCGATACCAAAAACTGCAGTAATAAATATTCCGAGTAAATTGTTCTGCGTGATTAAAGACAAGGAGCCGAAGTTCCAAAATGAAATTGAGCGTGCATCGGCGCGCGTAACCATAGTCGTAGAAATACCGACGACGGCGCTTAAAATAGCCGTTACTGCAATGCCGACAATTATTAATGCAAATGACGATAAACCAGAACGCAGGGATGCCAATTTAAATGTAAGAGTAGTAGCTAGGAGCGCTCCTAAAACACCGCAAGCAATTGCACCGAGTGATCCAACTTGAACAATGAAACTGAATAGTCACAGTCGAAAGCTTTACCCTGAGTTGGCGAGCATGTTGGACCTAGAGGTTAGATTGAATTGGGTGACTAAATCATGCCCACGTTTTTGCCCACATGCCCACATTTTTGCCCACATAAATTTATAAATTCTTGTTAGGTTGTGCAGAGAGTTGTAAAAGAAAAGTGACCATCTCCGCACGGGAAATGGCCACTAATCGCTAATTTAAAGAAGAGTCGCCCTATAAGCCGGAAAGTCTTGTTTTATTAGACTTAAAAGGGTTAAATCTGTTATGAAGAAATTGACCGCTCCAGGATCTAAAAGATATTTTTTTCCAATTCTTCTCCTCACACTAACAACTTCTGTAACTCCAGGATATGCCGAGCCACTCACATCGGCTGATAAAGAGGTATTAAGAGATTCGATTGCGATTTCTGCTAGGCAAGATTTTTTAGCTCAAGTTTCTAAAATGACAACTAAAACCTCTAATCTTGTTTTCCATGTCGATCCGCTCCTGAATGAAACTCTCACTCGTCAAATTGAGATTGACTCACAATTTTCTTCAGATTACTTTGCGAATTTGCGCCCAATAGAAGAAAAAGTGCAAATCTATATGGCACCTACAAGCGATTTTCAATATTTTATTGACAATTTGGAACCGACGCTAACTGAGCAAGGTAATTATGGAAACTGGATTAAGAATAAGGCCAATCAGGCCAAGCAAGATCCGCTCTTCATGGGTGGAGGCGCACCGGAGCACGACAAGAATGGTGATGGCGTCTTTATGGTGTACAGCCCAAATGACATGCAACCCGGAAATAGTGCATGGAGCGCATTAACCAGTCATGAATTCACACATCTTGTTCAACGAAAGATTATGCACCAAGATTTCTCTCCCCTTTACAGTTGGATGGTAGAAGGCCAAGCAGATTACATTGGGGGCAACATCGGTACGCGCAATAGCAATCTGGCATTTGCGAGTTATTGGGCTGGATTGATACAGACTGTGGCTAAAAATTCTAATCATCCCGAAATGCTTAGTTGGAGTGCCACAGAATTCGTGAAGTGGTTTGAAGATAATGAAGTTACGCTCGATCCAAGTACTGGAAAAGTTGGTGATGTCGGCACTGAAACTTATGTCTTTGGTGCCATTGCAATGCAGTATTTGTACGGAAGTTATGGATCTGACGCCGTTAATAACTTATTTAAGAATTTTGCTAGCAATGTTGGTCCTCAATGCCCGCGAGGAGCTAGCGAAGGTAATCCAAATTGCACACCCGCAAGAAATACCGCTTTTAAGAAGGCAATTGGAATTAGCCTTTCTGATTTTTATCCAAAGGTCGCTTCATTCATAGTGCAGCAAATTTCTTGGTCTAATGAAATTTCGAAATCACTTTCAAGCGACCTCTTAACATTCGCACCATCGCCGTTTAGCCTCGAGCAACTTCAGCCACCATACAAAGGGGTTAGCAAGCCAGTTAATAAAGGCATTACCTTTCCGCCAGGTCCCGCACCTGGAAAAACTTGTCCTAAATTGAAAGCAACTGCCAAATTATGGGGTGCAAAAATGACTTGTACCAAAGGTCTTTGGAAGCTCAATCCTGGCCAGGTCTTACATCCACCTAAATAACAGATTTACTCAACGCAGAGTAAATATAAAGAAGAGTCGCCCTATAAGCCGGAAAGTTTGAATTAGCTCACAATTTGGGGAGCACTAGCTTCAGCAATTCCCGACTTTGCTTGTTTCTCTAGCCCTGCTGTAACCGCAAAAGTATCTTCATAAACATCGAAGTCATATGCCTTGCCCCAGCGCAGTTTGATTACATGGATTCCAGGATTTACGTAAGGTTCTCCATTTTCAAGATTGCAGGTTGCTACCCATCGGGCAATAACTGTTGTGTTCCATGGCCCTCCTTGAACTAAAACACTTGTAACCTCAAACTTAAGATTTGGCAGCACAGTCCCTACTCGTTTGAACCATCGACTCATAGCTTCTTTGTCATGTCGGATGCCACCCAGTGAGTTAGGACCTGCAAAACGATGGGTGAGGTTGGTAGAGGACACACCCTTTAACACTTCTTCATAATTGTGATTTTGGACGGCAAGAAA
>JAPLBK010000145.1 GCA_026392775.1 Actinomycetota bacterium | reverse complement strand
TGCGTGTTCCGCTGGCATCTGCCACAGAACAGCTCAAACTCGTTCCCCTAGAGCGCTATAAGGAGTCAGAGATCTTCTTCGGATAATTGCGGTACGCGATTATCAATTGATTCTCTATCCTTAACCCATGACTTCTCCTCTAGATAATCTCTTCACGCCCGGTCTTGTGGCTGCCCAGCAACCACAGTGGCCTGGCGGTCCAGAGGGTGCTCTGATTAAGGCAGCAGTTGCTGAACTTAAATCTTTTCCTCCACTTGTCTTTGCTGGTGAATGTGATGATTTAAAGGCACGTATTGCACTTGCGGCAGAAGGAAAAGCTTTCTGGTTACAAGGTGGAGATTGCGCAGAGACATTTGCTGCAGCAACTGCAGATTCAATTAGAAACCGCATTAAAACAATTTTGCAGATGGCTGCAGTTTTGCAGTACTACTCATCATTGCCAGTTGTAAAAGTAGGACGTATGGCAGGTCAGTTTGCTAAACCACGCTCTAATGACATGGAGACCCGTGGGGATGTCACACTTCCTGCTTACCGCGGCGATGCTGTCAATGCTATTGAGTTCAATGAGGCTTCTAGAACTCCAGATCCAAACCGTTTAGTTCGTGTCTACAACACTTCAGCTTCAACTTTGAACTTAGTTCGCGCTTTCACACAAGGTGGTTTTGCTGATCTTCGCCAGGTGCATGAGTGGAACAAGGGCTTCATCCGCGATTCATCAGTTGGTGAGCGCTATGAAAAGATGGCTAATGAAATTGGCCGTGCACTCTCATTTATGCAATCAGCAGGAGTAGATCCTGAATCTTTCAAATCAGTTGATTTCTTCTCAAGTCATGAAGCGTTAATTCTGGAGTATGAGAAGGCGTTAACACGTATCGATTCACGCACAGGAAATCCATACGATGTGTCAGGTCACTTCATCTGGATTGGTGAGCGCACACGTCAATTAGATGGCGCTCATGTTGATTTTGCTTCAAAGGTTCGAAACCCAATTGGTATCAAGCTTGGACCTAAATCCACAGTTGATGACGCACTTGCACTCATTGACAAGCTAGATCCAAATCGTGAGCCAGGACGTATTACTTTTATTACGCGCATGGGTGCAGGCAAGATTCGCGAAGCCCTGCCAGCACTTGTTGATGGTGTTACTAAGTCTGGTGCAAAGGTTTTGTGGGTCTGCGATCCAATGCATGGCAATACATATGAAGCACCTACTGGCTATAAGACCCGTAAATTTGATGATGTTATGGATGAAGTAAAAGGATTCTTTGAAGTCCATAAGGCGTTAGGTACGCACCCAGGTGGAATCCATATTGAACTTACCGGTGATGATGTCACTGAGTGCGTTGGTGGCGGCGAGCAGATTTCGCATGAGGATCTTGCTTCTCGCTATGAGACTGCATGCGATCCGCGCTTAAACCACTCTCAGTCCTTGGAGCTTGCCTTCCTGGTTGCTGAGATGTTGCGCGACCGCTAATTTTCTCCTTGTGACATTTTTAATAACTACCCATAAGACACCTGTGGGCAATCTGAATCTTATTGCGGATGATCAGATATTAATTGGTGCAAATCTTTCAACAATTAGTGCTTTTAAAGCTGGCAAAGATATAAAGATAGTTAAGTCCATTCCAGTTATTAGTGATTTAATCAATGACTATTTCGATGGGGACATCACTGCCATTAATGGCATCAAAGTCAGCCAACCGGGTGCTCCATTTTCACAATCTGCTTGGAAAGCAATGCGCAAGATCTCTGGGTTAACAAGAAAGAGTGGCTATTACGCCACGAGGGCTACCTTTAAAATCTCGATTGCTTCTTTACATTGAGCATCATCAAAATCTAAGTGTGTTACAAGGCGTGCATATTTTGGACCTAGCGCGCTAATCCATAGGCCTTTTTCACGGCAACGTGTTGCAAGTTCTGTAGCTGTTATTGGACGGTGAGCTAGATCTAATCCCACAATATTTGTTTGAACTGTTGTTGGGTCAATAAGAGAAGAATCAATAGCAGCAATTGCAACGGCAATCTCATTAGCTCGGCGATGATCTTCAGATAAGCGAGTGATGTTGTTATCGAGTGCATAGTGAGCACCAGCTGCTAGTAATCCCACTTGACGCATGCCAGCTCCATAAAGTCCTTTGGATAAACAGACGCTGATGGTGTCAAAGTATTTTCCATAATCTGCAAAGGAGACTCCACTTGCAACATGTGCGTTCCAGATGCGAGCACCATCTAAGTGAAGGGCCAATCCCATCGCATCTGCGCCTTTGCGCAGAGCCTTGATCTCATCTATTGGTTGCACAGTTCCGCCACCAAAATTATGCGTATTTTCAACAGCAATAGCTGTGGTTGAAACTAAATATGGCCCTGAATCTGGACGGGCTATCTCAAGTGCATCGGCTGCCTTGAGTAGTCCATGGGTAGCCGGCCATGTGCGGGTAGTAATGCCGCTAAATACTGCAGCTGCGCCAAGTTCAGCGCGAACGATGTGTGAATTTGTTTCAGCAATAATCTCTTCGCCAGGATTAACCAGCATACGAATTGCTAATTGATTGGCAAGTGAACCCGTTGGTGTGAACAGACCAGCTTCTTTACCAAACATCGCAGCCACACGCTCTTCAAGAGAGTTAACTGTTGGATCATCGCTATAAACATCATCGCCAACTGGCGCCGATGCAATTGCATCACGCATGCCTTGTGATGGACGAGTAACTGTGTCTGAACGAAGATCGATTGCCATAGCTGTGAGCCTACTTTGATTCTTTGATAACTATCAAATACATGGCAGTCACAACAAGGATTCCACCGAGTGCGCTCTGCAGTGTTAAGCGCTCACCACCAAAGATGATTGCGAAGAAGGCGGCAAAGACAACTTCCATCGTCAAAATGACCGCTACTTTGGTTGGGCTCATATGAGCTTGGGCCCAAGTTTGAATAATGAAAGCAATAACAGTTGCAAAAACTGCCGTAAAGATCACTACACCCCACACGCCTGCATCAGGTGGCGGCGAATAACCTTCTGGAATTGATGCGATGCCAGCGAGCAGAGCACACATAAATAGCTGCACCACCGTCATGGCATAAA
>JAPLBK010000079.1 GCA_026392775.1 Actinomycetota bacterium | reverse complement strand
GTGATTGCCAGCAATGAATTTAATGAAAAGTACTTAGCAACAAAACAAGAAAAGCTTGGCCACACTCGAGGAGGCAAATAAATGGCAGGACATGCACCAACTATTAGTCTTAAGCCGCTACCAGGGGCCAAGGTCGCAATCATTTCTTCCTCATGGCATCTAGATATTTGTAATGATTTGATTGCTGGTGCCAAGCGCGCATTAGCCGAAGCCCAAGTTGGCACAGTAGAAGTCCAGTTCGTTCCTGGCTCTTTTGAGATTCCACTTGCTGCCCAATATGCATTTGAAGCTGGCTTTGATGCTGTGGTGGCGCTGGGCTTAGTTTTAAAGGGTGACACTCCACATTTTGATTATGTCTGCCAAGGTGTGACACAGGGAGTTATTGATGTTTCACTCAAACACTCAAAGCCCATTGGTTATGGTGTCTTGATGTGTAATGATCTTGATCAAGCTATTGATCGCTGTGGTCGTGCAACGAGTAAAGAAGATAAAGGTTATGACAGCGCAGTTGCCGCACTGGAACTACTTCATTTGCGCAAGAAAAGTTAGGCGTTTCCTACACTTCATTAAAATAGCTATTGGCTGCAGCCACTAAGGTTGGCCCATGAGCGATATGTCCAAGAAAGTGCGCGAAGCACTAGACGTCGCCGTTGATGCAATTGGTGGATCAGCACGCGAAGGCCAGATTGAAATGGCAGAAGCCGTTGCAAATGCCTTAACAGATCGTCATCACTTAATGGTTCAAGCCGGTACGGGCACAGGGAAATCACTTGCCTATTTAATTCCAGGAATTGTGCACGGGCGAAAAGTATTAGTGGCAACTGCCACCTTGGCCTTGCAGCGCCAGTTAGTAGATAGAGATCTACCAGCCGTTGTTCCAGCCCTAGAAAAACTATTGAGGCGCGAAGTTACCTATGCCATCTATAAAGGCGTGGGTAACTACGTCTGCCTGCAAAAGATGAATAGTGAAGATGTTGATCCTGATGGTGAGTTGGTTATGGAAGTCTCATCATTAGAAAAAGATGCTAAAAGATTAATTGCGTGGGCTAAGACACCAGGAGTATCAGGAGATAAAGATGATGCCCCTGATGTAGATAGGCGGGTGTGGGCTGCAAATAGTGTCTCAGGGCGGGAGTGTGTTGGCGCAGATGTCTGTGCCTTTGGTTCACAGTGTTTTGCAGCTAAAGCTAAAGGCAAAGCACAAACGGCAGATGTAGTTGTTACAAACCACACTCTGCTTGCAATTGAGATTATGGATCTGCATCCAATTTTGCCTGAGCGAGATTGCATTATTTTGGATGAGGCCCATGAGTTTATGGATCGGGCAACACAGGCTGTTACCGATGAACTCACATCTGGCCGAGTACTTCGCGCAGCAGCCATGGCTCGCAAATTCATGCCAGGCAAGCTGGCAGATGCTTTTCACAAAGCTGCTCATGATTTTCATGAATCCATGGTTGATTACGGGGAATCTGTGCGCAGTGAACTGGGTTCACAGGGGCGCCTAGAGGAGATTCCGCAATCCTTGGAATCACCGATTCGAAAGGTGAGAGAAAGCGCCCAGGCAATTACGCAATACCTCTCTGCCGATGATGAAATTATCGATACCGATGTGATGGCAGAGCGGGCACGGGTAAAAGGTGCGGTGAATGAAGTATCAACAACTGCTGCCACGTTACTAAAACTCGGGGATGGTTTAGTGCTCTGGTATGAACCAACTTTTTCCACTCTGCACTTAGCACCGCTCTCTGTTTCAGATGTCTTGCGCGAAAACATGCTTAAACAAACTCCTGTTATTGCCACCTCTGC
>JAPLBK010000039.1 GCA_026392775.1 Actinomycetota bacterium | reverse complement strand
GCAATAATTCATGACAAGATTGCCCCTGCACAATCTAAGTCCCCGTAGCTCAGTGGATAGAGCAACCGCCTCCTAAGCGGTAGGTCGCAGGTTCAACTCCCGCCGGGGACACGTACTTTTAATTAATGCTTAAGAGTGAATTTTTGCATCCACTGAGGCGCCCACCAGTTGCGTTCACCAAATAAACGCATGAGTGCTGGAACAAGAAGTGCACGCACGATCGTTGCATCCAGAATAACTGCTAGTGAAACACCAAAACCCAACATCTTGATAGATGTGACACCACTTGTAATAAAGGAGGCGAAAACAACGGCCAACAAGAGTGCAGCTGCCGTAATGATTCGAGCAGATCTCTGCAGACCAACAGCCACGGATTCGACGTTACTCTTGCCGTTTAAATGTTCTTCACGGATACGAGAGAGTAAAAATAGTTCGTAGTCCATTGAAAGCCCAAAGACCACTACTGCTACCAGAATCACTGATCCTGTATCTAGCGTCCCAGTCACCGTGAAATCACCAACCAGCCACTTTAAGTGGCCGTCGATAAATATCCAAGTAATTGCACCAAGAGTTGCAACTAGTGAAAGCCCATTTAATATCACTGCTTTAATCGGCAAGATGATTGAACCTGTAAAGATAAAGATGAGAATCAATACGGTAAGTGCGATCCACCCCAAAGCCAGAGGCAATGTCTTAGCGATTCCATCCTGTGAATCAGTGAAGTCAGCAGCTGCTCCGCCGATGAGTGTGCCAGCAGGTTTGTCTAGATTTCGAATATCGTGAATAACCTGTAATGAATTCGTGCTTCGAGATGGCACTGAGGAAATAACTTGCACTCGGATGTCTTGGCTATAAGTCTCAATTACACCAACGCGGACAACTCCATCAACCTTTTTTACTTCATCTAAGAAAGTAGTAATTTCACTTTCACGCCCAACACCATTTAGTACAACAACTTCAATCGGGCTACCGATTAATCCGTCAAAGCGGTTATCAACCACTTTAGCTGCAATAGCAGCTGGATCTGATGCAGGCAGAACTCTAGAGTCAACCTGGGCGAAGGAAATATTAGTAACTGGAGCAGCCATTATTCCTAAGACAACTAAGCAAGCAAGGACAACTGGAACGGGGCGCTGCATAACGTTACGTGCAGTATGTGCCCAGCGTCCATCTTCCTTAGGAGTAATTGCACTCTTTCGCACAACACCCTTATCAACTTTTTCACCCAATAAAGCTAATAGTGCAGGTAGAGCGATTACTGCACCAATAACTGCAAATGTAATGACAGCAACGCCTGCGTAACCAAATGATTTCAAGAACTCAAGTGGGAAAAAGAGCAGCGATGCCATTGTTACAAAAACAGTCAGTCCTGAATAGAAAACAGTCTTACCTGCTGTAGCAACAGTTGTGACTACGGATTCTTCAACGCTGTGGCTGTTATGAAGTTCTTCACGGAATCGATTCACCATAAGTAGGGCATAGTCGATACCAAGTCCTAGGCCAAGACCGGTAATGAGATTAAGAGCAAATACGCTGACGTTAGTGAACAGCGTTAGAAGGTAAATAATAAAGAATGAGCCAAGGATTGCTGTCACACCCACAAAAAGAGGTGTCGCTGATGCGACAAGAGCTCCAAAAACAAAGACCAAAAGAAGGAATGTAAGTGGAATCGCAATTGTTTCAGCAAGAATCAAATCCTTTTCAATTTTGTGGTTGATTGCATTTGTAATAACACCAGCACCTGATGCGTAGATATGAACATTCTTATATTTACCATCAAACTCTTCTTGTAATGATGCCCCTAAGGAACCAAGGGCATCCCAATCAAAAGCATCAAGATCTGAATACACCAAGATGAATCCTGCTTTTCCATCAGTAGATCTCATGGTTGGCAAACCACCAGTGGACCAATAGGAATAAGTCTTGGAGACTCCCTTGTGACCTTGAATCTTCTTCTCAATTTCAATTGCAGTTGTGGCAACTGCTGGATCATCGATGGTAGAGCTTGCAGAGTCCACGACCATGACAACAACTGGTTCTTCAGCGCCAAATACATCAACAACATATTTAGCTGCTAGCGCAGATTCACTATTAAGGTCTGAGTAGCCACCAGAATCTAAGCGGCCAAAGGAGAGTGATCCAACTGCGCCAGCGATGATTGTTGTGATGATAAAGCTCAGAAGAACTAGCTTGCTGCGCTTAACGATGAATTTTCCAAGCTTCTCAAACACGTTTCTTACTCCTTAGATGTAGACTTAAAACTATGAGTGATCTCTTTCCTAATGTGACATCAGATGAGATCGATCCTGAAGCCGCGGCTGAGCAATTACGTCGTGAAGAAGAAATTAAGTTAGATAAACCGCCCCATCACCAGGATTAATCTGCCGCAGCTGCCGGAGTTGGCGCAGGCGCGGGAGTTGTTTTAGCGGGTTCACTTGTAGTTGTCTTTTTTACTGAATCGGTTTTATAAAACCCAGAGCCTTTAAACACAACACCAACAGCGCTGTAGATCTTACGGATTTCTCCCTTGCACTCTGGGCATTGAGTGAGTGAGACATCACTAAAGGACTGGAAGGCTTCGAATTCATGTTCGCAAGCGTTACATGCGTATTGGTATGTAGGCACTAGCGCTCCAATCATTCAAATAAGGCCTTATTCCAACCCTTTGGGGTAGAAGCCAAGTCTAAAGAAGTGAGACGATTGGCGCGAATTCAAGTCGCCGATATGGAGGAGATCTAAGTGAAAATCACTCGAGTCCAACAAATTGTGGCTGCTTTAACCCTACTTGGCTTTCTGGGTATGTCTACAGCTGGTGCAAACTCACTCATTACTACATCACCAATAAGTGGATCTACCGTCACAACAGCCCCCACCTCAGTAACTCTCACCACCCAAGTTGCATTGCTTCCTGATGCTAATGAAATAGTGGTTACAGATCCTGCAGGGGTACGCGTTGATGATGGGACTTTAACAATGACTGAGGTTTCAGCAACTATTGGCTTAAGGCCGCTTGTTGAATCTGGAATCTATAAAGTTTCATACACTTTGTATTCAGAGGGCGATGCTCCTCTAGAGGGTTCATTTACTTTTAATTTTTCTGCACCAACTGTAATCTCACCTAACGAAGCATCGCCAACCCCGACAGAATCTCAGATTCCTGCCAGCAGTAGCTGGGGCACAAACATATTTATTATATTTATTTTGATTATGGCTTTTTTTGTCTTAATAGCACTCGTGCTCTATTCGCGAAAACTCTTTAGGGAACGATGATTGCTTTAAGCACAGTTTTTAAATATCTATCCCTTTTAGGAGGCTTTGCAGTTGTTGGAACACTATTGGCGATGGGCTTTTTACTTCTTGACTCCCATGGAAAATTATCAACTTCGGGGCAAAAGCTTCGTACAATGTTATCGATTTCAGGGCTCACCTGGTTAATTGGAAGCATTGGAACAATTCTCTTTACCTTGGCAACCATTCTCGATCAACCATTATCAGGTGCCTTAGATTCAACAGTCCTACGATCTTTTATTACACAAATAACATTGGGACAATATTTACTATTTCAATCACTCGTTGCCTTATTCATTACCTTTGCATCAATTCGCGTCAATAAGGTACTGACAGTTATTGTCCTTCTTCTCCTTACCCTGATTGGTTTAGTTGCACCCGTATTTCAGAGCCACTCGGCTTCAAGTGGCTCACACGGATTAGCTATTGGTTCTTTAGTTGTCCATGTGGTTGCACTCTCTCTTTGGGTGGGAGGGGTGATAACTCTTGCAATTTTGGATCCTGAAGATAGGCCAATCGCAGTTCCACGATTTAGCGAATTAGCGTTATGGGCTGCTATCGCAGTTGTATTAAGTGGCACGGTGAATGCTTGGGCACGTCTGGATTTCAAAGAGGCCTGGAACAGTGCATATGCATGGGTAGTAATTGGAAAAGTAGCTCTAACGATTTCCTTAATAACTATTGCCTATTTGCATCGCAAGAATTTAGCCCTTCGTAGCTCAATTGATTGGAAAGGCTTTGCTCGATTAATTTTTGCAGAAAGTTTAATTATGGTAGTCACGGTTGCAATGGGTGCATGGTTATCTTCTAATCAAGCTCCATCAAGACCAGAACCAGCAAAGTTTGATCCTGCATTAGCGATAGCAGGAATTTCTTCGCCGCCAGAACCAACCTGGAGCCGAATCCTCTTTAGTTATGAACCAGATGCGCTGATGATTGGAATCTTGGTCACAGCCGTTGCGCTCTATATTAAGGGCGTTGTTGTTCTTACAAAGCGTGGCGATAAGTGGCCAGTAGGTCGCACAATTTCTTTCGCACTAGGAATATCGGCAATAGATTTTGCAACCAGTGGTGGCCTCGGTTTGTACGCGAACTTTGCTTTTTCTTATCACATGGTTGCCCACATGGTTCTTGGAATGATTGCACCCATTGGAATTATCCTTGGTGCGCCAATCACCTTAGCGCTTCGAACTCTGCCGCAAGGTAGAAATAAAGATGAGCGTGGTGTGAGAGGTTCACTACTTGCTGTGCTGCATTCTAAATTAGCAGTGTTTTTTACCAACCCAATTGTGGCTTTAGCTTTCTTTGATGGCTCTTTATTTGCCCTTTACTTTACAAATCTATTTAGCTCAATGATGCAATCGCATGTGGGCCACTTGCTGATGAATATTCACTTCCTGCTTGCTGGAATCCTTTTCTTCCATGTTGTTATTGGAATCGATCCAAACCCGCGCAGAGTTCCATATTTAGTGCGCATCGTAATTATTTTTGCTGCAATGAGTATTCATGCATTCTTCTCAGTAGCACTCATGTCTACTACGACTTTAATTGATGGTGGTTACTTCGGTTCCCTTAAATCACCATGGCTAATTGATTTACTTGCCGATCAACGCATGGGCGGTTCATTAGGTTGGGCGATGGGCGAGATCCCGATACTTCTTGCCCTGGTTGCAACCTTTATCAGCTGGGTGAGAGATGACTCACGTGAAGCAATCAGAATCGATAAAAATGCCGCACGATCTGCAGCCATGGGCCAACCAGATGAGTTGGCTACTTATAATAGGTATTTACAAGATCTAGCCCAACGCGATAGAAATGAACCCTAATGGAAAATTTATTTGATATTCCCAGCGAATATAAAGATCTTCGTTCCAGCGTTCGCGCCCTGGCTGAAAAAGAAATTGCTCCATTTGCAAAAGCAGTTGATGAAGATCATCGCTTCCCACAAGAAGCAGCAGATGCACTTCAAAAGGCAGGCCTTGCAGCAGCACACGTCCCAACTGAATTTGGTGGCGATGGCGCAGATGCTCTAGCTGTTGTCATCATAATTGAGGAAGTGGCACGTGTTTGTGGTGCTTCATCACTGATTCCTGCAGTAAATAAACTTGGCTCACTTCCACTGATGCTGGGTGGAAACAAAGATCAGAAGCAACGCTGGTTATCTCAACTGGCACAAGGAAAAGGTTTTTCATACTGCTTATCAGAATCTGAAGCAGGTTCAGATGCTTCTGCACTTCGTACAAAGGTTGAGCGAGATGGTGATGGCTGGATTCTTAATGGAAGCAAAAAATGGATTTCAAATGCTGGAGTCTCAGAGTTCTACACAGTCGTTGCTCAAGGCGATGCTTCCCTTGGCTCTAAAGGAATCACTGCATTCCTAGTTGAAAAATCTGACCCAGGCGTATCTTTCGGTGCACCAGAAAAGAAGATGGGCTTTAGAGGATCACCAACGCGTGAAGTTTATTTCGACAACGTCAATCTTGCAGATGACCGCCGTATTAGTGAAATTGGTGAAGGATTTGCACTAGCAATGAACACGCTTGATCACACACGCATCACTATTGCGGCCCAAGCTCTAGGTATTGCCCAAGGAGCCTTAGATGTTGCAACTCAGTATTCACATGAGCGTAAGCAGTTTGGTAAAGAGATTTTCGACTTCCAAGGTGTTCAATTCATGTTGGCGGATATGGCAATGAATATTGAAGCTGCCCGTCAATTAACTTATGTTGCAGCATCAAAGAGTGAGAGTGGTGAAAAGGATCTACGTTTCTTCTCAGCGGCCAGTAAGTGCTTTGCTAGTGATGTAGCGATGAAGGTAACTACTGATGCGGTTCAGATCCTGGGCGGCTATGGCTATGTCTCAGATTATCCAGTTGAGCGAATGATGCGAGATGCCAAATTAACTCAGATTTATGAAGGCACCAATCAAATTCAACGAATAGTTATGGCGCGCAATCTACCTAGCGCTTAAATCTAACAATGAGTGAAGGCGTTGCTGCAGCATCTAGTGGAATGTCATGGGATTCACGGGGCAAAGTTTCACTCGTTAATTCACCTGCATGAACTAAACCAATTTTCCATCCAGGCAGGGTTGGTAGTGCGCGATCATAAAACCCGCCGCCTTGCCCCATTCGATAACCCTCTTGGTCAATACGAAGTGCTGGTGTGATCACTGCGCCAACATCACTTGTGTCTAATACAGCCGGACCAGTTGGTTCAGTCAGATTTTTGGTGATTTTTAATTTCGTTGGATTGCCATCCCACTGAACCCATTCAATGACTGAACCGTTAACTCGGGGAAGTAAGAGTTTTTTGCCATCTGCTAAAAAAGCTTTATTGATTTCATCTGTGCTGGGCTCCTGGGCATATGAAAAGTAAGAGCAGATTGTTCTGGCATTGACAATCTCTGGGGCTTTCAAAATGACATTGAAATTGGTCGGAATGAATTTTTGAACCCGTTCACGGCGGTATCGATCTCGCAACTGCTTCTTGAGTGTGTTCTGATTCATTGCTTCCGACCTCTGCTTTCCACGTCTAAATCCCAAAGATTACTGACCACAACAAGTATGGTGTGATTATGGCAGAGCACACGCGGGTTGATGAGTTTTTGACTTCACTTTTAGCGATTTGCAAACCCCTTGATTCTTTTGAAATGCCATTACTAGATGCCCATGGTGCAACGTTGTCGCAAGATGTCTTTGCTGGAGAGCGCTTGGTAATGAAAGTCGGATCTAGGATCCGCTCCACTCAAATTGGATTAGCGGCATCTATTGGACTCGATCACTTGCCTACCAGACCGCATCCACGTGTTGTAGTGATGTCAGCTGGTCCAGATCTAGTTGAACCAGGTAAAACACTTAAAGACGATGAAGAGTTTGAGACTAACTCCTGGATGCTCACAACTGCGGTGCGCGAAGTTGGCGCAGTTGCTTATCGCGTGCACTCAATCCCAGATGATGAAGCACAGCTACAGAACTTGATTGAAGATCAATTAGTACGCGCCGATCTCATAATTATCAGCGGTGAGCGCCATGATGATTCATTTGATTTGATTACTAGAACTATTTCTAACATGGGTGAAATTACAACTGTGGATTTGGCAATAGAGATGAGTGGTCGACATAACTTCGGTCTTATTGGTCCAGATAAGACTCCGATCATCACTCTTCCGGGTGATCCAATCACGGCATATATCTCCTTTGAACTCTTTGTTCGTCCAATGATTCGCACGATGTTGGGCGCCGCAACCATCCACCGCCCTAGCGTTAAAGCTAAGCTAGAAAAAGCAATCGAATCCAGCGATGGAGTGCGTTCCTATATTCGTGCTGCAATATCTGAAGATGGAAAATCGGTAACACCTTTGGCCCATCAAGAAGAGATCTCAACACTCTCTGATGCTTCAGCTTTTATCGCCGTGGGCGAAAAAGATATTAACTTGAAAGCTGGAGATGAAGTAACTGTTGTTGTCTTAGAGCGCAGATACATTTAAGTAGTCTTATGACTCATTCATGGCCGGTTGTACTTAAGAGTCAAGATCTATCGCTGCAGGCATTGCGATTTAGAGATCGTGGGCGTTGGAATAATGTCCGGGCCGAAAATCGTGACTGGTTATCTCCTTGGGAAGCCACAATTCCAGTCATTGCTGGGGATGATTCGCAGAATCCCGGCCAACTTCCTTCTTACTTTGAAATGGTCCGCACCCTTAACTCTGAGGCTCGAAATGGCCGCTCATATTCATTTGCAATCTGGCATCAGCACAATTTAATTGGGCAGATCTCATTAGGCGGTGTGATTCTTGGCGCAATGCGGGGTGGCCATATTGGTTATTGGATTGATAAAAACTATGCAAATAGAGGTTTCACAACGCAAGCGGTGACGGCCCTTACAGATTATTCATTTTCAGCGTTGAATCTTCACCGCGTAGAAATCAATATCAGGCCTGAAAACACTGCATCAAAGCGTGTAGCTGAAAAAGCTGGCTACATTTTTGAAGGCGAACGTCCCCGCTATTTACATATCGCTGGTAGTTGGCGAGACCATGTCGTATTTGTAAAAGAAAATCCTGCCGTTAAGTAGGCTCTAAATCCCAAGTTCTGTAGGTCTCATCCTTTATCTTTATGCATCATGGCTTCCGGACTTATCTATATTGCGATCATCGGTATGTGGGTCGCATATTTCGCACCCCGTTGGATCCATGACCGCAATGAGTTTTCTGGAAAATCTGTTGAGCGTTTCAAGAGTGCACTCATTGTTGTTGCAAGTTCATCGCCACAAGGAATTTCTGGAAGTGGATCGATTCATATTGATTTAGATCGTGAAGCAAAAATTGCACAACTACTTATGCGAAGACGAATTATGTTTTTTGTTCTAGCTGGCTCTCTAACTACAACACTTGTGGGTGGTTTCATGAATACAATGCCTTTTATTTACTCATTAGTCCCTGCAACTGGAATTTTGATTTATGTTGCAAGTGTTCGTCGCCAAACAATTGCTGACAAGATTCAATACCGACGGGTTCAACAACTTCATCGTCGCACAGCTGGTGTATCAGCAACGAACTTGGCTGAAGTTGTAACACCAAAGCCATCACAAGAACATTGGATTCCACTTTCAGAGCGTGAACTTAAAGGTGTTGTCCTATTACCTAAGGGAACTGCAGCTGTTCGCCAAACGTGGGAACCTGCAGAAGTACCAGCTCCAACATATGTCAGTGCACCTAAGGCGATTATTCCTAAGCGCGTTATTGATTTAACAATTCCTGGAGCATGGAGTGAAGAGCAAGAGCGTCTAGAGCGTGAAGCATTAGCGGCTGCTTCACCTTCACGCGATGAAATCTTTGATCAACAACTTGCTGATGAAGCAGTTGAACGCCTTAAGCAAGCACGCGCCTCTAACGGATAGTTAGATCCAGGAACTCATCCACATACGTTGTAACCAAGCATCGTATGTGATTATCTCGCCTGTGAAAATTGGCAAGAAATAAACAAAATTCAAAAAGATAACTGTGCCAAAAGCTGCAACTAAGGCTTGCGAGATACCTGAATTTAAAGAGCTATCTAGCAATAGCTTTGCGCAATACACAAGAGCCAGAATCATGAAAGGCTCAAAAACAATTGCGTAGAAAGTAAATACTGTGCGGGATTGAAAGAAGAACCATGGCAGGTATCCAGCAGCCATGCCAAGCACAATCAAATTCAACACAGGCTCAGAAGTTCTCCTAATCAGGCTGCGCAACCAAAAGCCCACGGTGACTGCCACCGCAATAGTTCCTGCCCACCACAGAAGTGGTGTGCCAATCGCTAATACTTCCTGTGCGCAGTTATCGCTACCGCAACCCTTTGGTGATTCATAGAAGAAAGAGGTTGGCCTACCCATAACCATCCAACTCCAAGGATTAGCTTGGTAAGAATGTTTTTCAGTTAATCCTGTGTGAAAGCCCAACATCTCTGAGTGATAGTGAATCCAAGAAGTAAATGGATTTGTTGACCATTGGCGATCCCAACCGCGATTGCTAAGAAACCAACCAGTCCAAGACGCAATGTAAACAATGATGGGAAGAAATCCATATTGAATGAATTTCATAATTATTGATCGAACTAAATCTTTAGAAGGGTGCCTCGAGAATATTTTGTAGAGAGAAACGAAGACCATAGCAACCAAGAAGTAGATTGCACTCCATTTACAACCCATTGCTAAACCTATGGCGATGGCAGCAAACCAATGTCTTTGCTGATGCCATAAATAAATAGCAAGAAGGACAAAGAAAGTTAAGAATAGATCAAGTAACGCTGTTCGTGAGTGCACGAGCATCAAACCGTCACAAGCCATTAAGAATGCACCTATGCCCGTTAACAACGGTGAATAGAACAGCACATGTACTAAGCGGGCAAAGAGCAAAATAAGTAGTGTGCCAATAATCGCTGTAGCAAATCGCCAACCAAATTCATTGTCGCCAAAGAGTTTGATACCGCTGGCTATAAGCCATTTTCCGACGGGTGGGTGAACAATGAACTCTGGTTTGCTGCCGCTAACTTCCACGCCGTACTTCAAAAAATCTCTAGCACCATCGACGTAATAGACCTCATCAAAAACAAAGCCCTTAGGTGTTGCTAGGTTAATTAATCGAATCGCAAGGGAGGCAATCGCTATAAGGATCGGGGCGATGGCGGCAATCATGTGTGTAATCGTATGCGCAAATCCTTTGGAAATAACTGAGATGATGGACCCATGGCATTGATATTGGCAGCAACCCCGTTGGGCAACCCAGCCGATGCTAGCGCGCGCTTAAAAACTGCCATCGAAGATGCCACGATCATTGCCGCTGAAGATTCCAGAAGGTTTCACCGTTTGTGTTCAGATTTAGGAGTTACTTTCACAGCTCGCATACTTTCCTTCTTTGAAGGCAATGAAGATGAGCGAACAGTTGAACTATTAAATGAGTTAGCAGCTGGTGCTCATGTTCTAGTTGTGTCAGATGCAGGCATGCCGACAATTAGTGATCCTGGTTTTAGGTTAATGCGCGAAGCAATCGCCCGCGGAATTGATGTCTGTGTTATCCCAGGTCCAAGTGCTGTGACAATGGCCGTAGCTTTATCTGGACTACCAACAGATCGATTTACTTTTGAAGGCTTTCCATCACGCAGTGCAGGTGCTCGATTAGCAACATTTGAAAAACTACGCCATGAAGAGCGCACTATGGTTTTCTTTGAGGCTCCCCACAGACTTTCAGATTCACTCTCTGATGCACAATCAGTCTTTGGCAGTGATCGCAAAGGTGCAATTTGTCGTGAGATGACAAAACACTATGAACAAACCATTCGTGGCTCTTTATCAGAACTTACAACATGGGCTGACACTAATGAAGTACTCGGTGAAATCACTCTAGTAATCCAAGGCGCAGTCCTAGATTCAGCAGCGATGACTGCTGATGAAATGGTGGCCCGTGTTCGAGAGTTTGAAGCTGCAGGCATGGATCGCAAAGGGGCAATCGCCTCAGTTGCCACAGAATTCTCAATTGCAAAGCGGTTGGTTTATGCCGCAGTGGTCGATGCGAATAAGATGAGCAAGTGACTAAGTCCTTTTATCTAACGACGCCGATTTATTACGTCAACGATGCACCGCATATTGGCCATGCCTATACGACGGTTGCCGGTGATGTGTTAACTCGTTGGCATCGTCAAAAAGGTGAATCAGTCTGGTTTTTAACTGGTACAGATGAGCATGGCCAAAAGGTTATGCGAACTGCGGAGGAAAATAACACTGCTCCACAAGCCTGGGTTGATCGCTTAGTGCAAGATGCGTGGAAACCTAATTGGCAAGCACTCAATATCGCCAATGATGATTTCATTCGTACTACTGAAAAGCGTCACACTGAACGTGTTCAAAAGTTCTTACAATCTCTTAAAGACTCTGGACACATTTATGCTGGTAAATATGAAGGTCCATACTGTGTTGGTTGTGAAGAGTTCAAACTTCCTGGCGACCTCATTGAAATTGATGGCAAGAAATGCTGCCCAATTCATAGCAAGCCAATCGAACTAGTCAATGAAAATAATTGGTTCTTTAAGCTTTCAGCTTTTGTCCAACCCTTACTTGAGCACTATCGGAAGAACCCTGATGCCTGCCAGCCTGAGAGTGCACGCAATGAAGTTGTTTCATTCTTAGAAAGTGGAGTGACAGATCTCTCTATTTCTCGTTCCACTTTCAAATGGGGTATTCCTGTTCCTTGGGATACCGATCAAGTTGTCTACGTTTGGTTTGACGCGCTCCTTAACTATGCAACTGCAGTTGGTTTAACTGATGCGCCAGATAGTGAAGGTGGCAAGAAGTTTGCACAAATGTGGCCAGCAGATGTTCACTTGGTCGGTAAAGATATTTTGCGCTTCCACGCAGTTATTTGGCCAGCAATGCTCATGGCTGCAGGTTTAGATGTTCCTAAGAAGGTATTTGCCCACGGCTGGTTACTAGTGGGCGGCGAAAAGATGAGTAAGAGTAAGTTGACTGGAATTGCACCTAAGGACATCACAGATCACTTTGGTGTTGATGCTTTCCGTTACTACTTCCTACGTACTATTCCATTTGGTACTGATGGCTCGTTTTCATGGGAAGACATGTCTGCTAGATACACCTCAGAGTTAGCAAATGACTTTGGCAACCTGGCTTCTCGCTCAGCAGCAATGGTGGAGAAGTACTGTGGTGGGATATTGCCAGCTAAAAGCAGTGAAGCTGGGCTGGAGAGTGCGCTTAAAGAGGCGGCTACAAAGGCCGATGCTGCAATCTGTGACTTAGATTTCCAAGGTGGAATCCTTGCGATTATGGATTTTTGTAAGAAAGTAAATGGCTATGTGACTGAGAAAGAACCATGGATTCTTGCTAAAGATCCTGCTAACCAGCAGATACTTGAAGATGTTTTATATAACACCGCAGAATCTCTACGCGCACTCGCTGTATTGCTCAATGCAGTCATGCCAAAGACATGTGAAATTTTATGGAGCAGCTTGGGCGCTCAAGCATCACTGGGAGATCTTGGTGCACAAAAGATCTCTGATGTTGCAACATGGGGCCAATTACCACCTGGTGTCACCGTTACTAAAACCCCAGTGCTTTTCCCTCGTTTAGAAACTAACGCTTAACAAATATGGCTGATCGCCACAACCGCGATATAGATCGTCAGCGGGCACCTCTGCCAGAACCACTTCCTGCTCCAACAGTTGATTCACATGCACATATGGAGATCATTACTGATACTGCGCCGGATTCACCAGAGGTTGCGCAAGTAATCGCTGAAGCTAAAAGCGTAAACGTTGATCGAATCATGCAGGTTGGATACTCGGCTGAACAATCAGCGTGGTGTGTAGCGGC
>JAPLBK010000067.1 GCA_026392775.1 Actinomycetota bacterium | reverse complement strand
CATTAAAATTTCTTATTGTGCCTTCGATTGCTGCTAGAAAATCGGCAGCTGATCCAATGTCATTTACTGCAATTACAGGTGCTGTAGTCAAGTTGCTCCGTAGGGATAGATGAGTAGTAGTTTCCGCTTTCGCGGCTGGAGGGTAAGGGTAGGGTTTGCGCATCTATTTGAGCAAATCCATGCGGAAAAATCAGGCTCGCAGATAGGATTGCCATAACGATGAAACGATACAAAGAACTTCTGGCCTTTCCGCATGTTGTGACTTTGGCATTAGCGGCATTTCCGGCTCGTCTTGCCTACTCGATGATTGGTCTAGGAATCTTTTTTAAGGCAGAGCAAGAGACTGGCTCAGTTGCTATAGCTGGATTAGCAATAGGCCTGAACTCATTAGCTGGTTCTCTCACCGCCGGAATTCGTGGCTCTTTGATGGACAAATGGGGGCAGAAATGGCCACTACGTATTCTTGTTCCTTGCTATGCATCTTTGATTTTGGCCCTGAATTCAATGCATTCTAAAGAATCGATTTTGATTACAGCATTCGTACTAGGAATCTCTGCTCCCCCGATTAACTTGTCAGTTCGACCATTATGGAAAGACATCGTTCCTGAAAATTTTCTAAGAACCGCGTATGCACTTGATTCATCGATGATGAATTCGACTTCGGTATTTGGACCAGTAGTGGTGACATCACTTGCCCTCTCATCACATCCTGCTCTGGCATTAGGCGTGACTTCAGCACTCATGATCATCGGTGGCACAGCTTTAGCCTTTACTTCAGTCTCACGTAATTGGGTTCCAGAAAAGAAAGCTACGGGGCAGCAAAAGCTATGGCGAGATAGAGCAATTCAACTTCTTATGTTTGAAGGCTGCGCCGTTCCAGCCTATGCAACACAAGAAGGAGTTCCACAACGTGTTGCTTGGATCTTTGCCGCCTTCGGTGTTGCGACAGTTATTGGCGGCCTTTTGGGTGGTTTAGTTTCGAAAAAATTAGCACCACTATCAGCGTTGAGAAATGCTTATTTCATTTGGTTTATTACTTGTATTCCAATCGCCTTTACATATCCAGATTGGACCATGGCATTGGTAGGAACATTCATTGGACTCATGGGTGGAGCCGTTCAAGTCTTCTACTTTGAAGTTCTTGAAGCCGTTCGACCACAGGGCTCTCAAACTTCTTCCCTCGGGTGGATCTGGAGTGTTGAAGGATCTTTCATGGCAGTTGGTGCAGCAACTGGTGGATGGATTTCAGAGAACTACTCCCCACAAGTGGGTTTGGCGTTGCTGCCAGCAATGCTTTTCTGCGGATTATTAATCCTTACATTGGGAAAGAGGCGTTTAGCTGCTGCTAATGACGTGCCGACTGAAGAAGAAGATCTGCAAGCTATAAAAAATATATCGAACGAAGTTAAATAGTTAGTGCGCAGCCTCATGCCATGTAAGACCCAAGCCAGCACTGACATCTAGTGGAGCCCGTAGCGGATATGCCGCACCCATCTCCCGCTTAACTAAAGCTGTTATTTGCTCTTCTTCGCCTTTAACAACTTCAACGATTAACTCATCGTGAATCTGCAGCAACAACCGTGAAGCAAGTTTTTCCTTCTCTATTGCAGCCTGAACCTTAAGCATCGCTAATTTGATAATGTCAGCAGCAGATCCCTGAATAGGGGCGTTAAGTGCCATGCGCTCTGCTACCTCACGGCGTTGGCGATTATCATGCATCAAGTCAGGTAGATACCTACGACGCCCCATGATTGTTTCGGTGTAACCAACTTTGCGAGCATCCTCAACAACAACCTTTAAATAATCTCGAATCCCACCAAAGCGCTCAAAGTATTTATCCATCAAATCTTGCGCCGCAGGTGGAGAGATATCTAGCTGCGCAGAGAGTCCGTAAGAAGAGAGTCCGTAGGCAAGCCCATATGACATTGCCTTGATCTGCCTGCGCATTTCAGGGTCAACATCTTGTGCCTTCACGCCAAATATCTCTCCAGCAATCCTTGCATGCAAATCCTCCCCCGACTCAAAGGCTTTGAGCAGTTTCTCATCATGAGATAAGTGAGCCATAATGCGCATTTCAATTTGGCTGTAGTCAGCAGTTAAGAGGCCAACATAACCGTTACCAGCAATAAAGCAGTTGCGAATCGTGCGACCTTCTTCTGTGCGCACTGGAATGTTTTGCAGATTTGGTCCTGTTGAAGACAACCGCCCAGTAGCTGCAACTGTCTGTTGGAAATGTGTATGAATACGACCATCTTTGGCAATTTCTGCGATTAAACCTTCAACTGTTGTTCCAAGTTTCTTTGTTTCACGAATACGCAAAAGCGAAGTTAGTACTGGGTGACCACTCTTTTGATGCAGCCAATCCAAACTCTCAGCATCGGTTGTATACCCAGTCTTAATCTTCTTTGTTTTAGGAAGTTTGAGCTCATCGAAAAGAACAACTTGTAGCTGCTTGGGTGATGCCACATTAAATTCATGTCCCACGGCATCATGAGCCGCTTTTGTCTCTCTGCTTACTTCACCTTCAAAGTATGCAGCGAGTTTCTCTAACTCCTTTTTATCAACAGCGATTCCAAGGGCTTCCATCTTGGCTAAAAGGGCAGCAATAGGTAGTTCCATGTCCACAAACAAATTCCACAGTCCACGCTCTTTGAGTTCTCGTGTTAAGGAATCACGCAATGTGAATAATGCGCGAGCAGAAGTCAGCTCTTGGAGATCTTTGAGCTCTTGGGCTCGAATACCTGGATTAACTAAATAGGCTGCAAGTGAAGTGTCAAATTCAATACCAGCGAGTCCATTATTTCGAGCGAGTGACTTAGCATCATGTGCGATCTTTGGAATAGATACGTCCGTTGCCCAATCCCCCAACGTCGATGAATGAACCAGGAAGATATCTTCTTTAGAAAATGCCACGGCATAGCGATGCAATTTCTCATCATCGAGTGAGAAGGTAATTGCAATCTCACCTTTGTGCTTAGCAATCTTTGCATCCAACTCAGCTGGAGTTAAGACGCCTTCACTCAACTCCTCTGCAAAGAGAGCAAACTCTGGTTCGAGTGATTTACCAGTTCCTTTGAGAAGTATTGGCTTCATGCGATCTTTTAACGTTTTAAACTCAAGGCGATCAAAGAGTGGATTGGTCAGATTCTCATCCACACCAGACCATGCAAGTGCATCAATGCTCAAATCCATGGGAACTTCTGCAACTAGTTGAGTCAGCTCTCGGTTACGAATGACGTTATCGATTGAATCACGCAGCGCTTGCCCGACTTTGCCACCAACTTTGTCTACATTCGATAGCAGTTCTTGTAGTGATCCATATTCAACGACCCACTTAGCTGCAGTCTTTTCGCCGACGCCTGGAATTGATGGCAAGTTATCACTGGGATCTCCGCGAAGAGCTGCGAAATCTGGATACTGCGCAGGT
>JAPLBK010000060.1 GCA_026392775.1 Actinomycetota bacterium | reverse complement strand
GATTTTCCAGGCAGAGTGTTTGCACTTTCTAGATATTTAATAATCAAATCCTCTGCCTCTAATACCGATACTCCATTAGGGATTTCGGTAATTAATCCAGAGGTGGTGTGCATTTGAGTGACGAACTCATTCATTCCGGCTAACTGCGCAGCGCTCGCCTTTATTACAACGTCAACACCATCACCGATGAGGTTTAACTGTGAGTCAGTTACAAGGACGGCGATTTCTACGAGGACATCTTTCTCTAGAGAAAGACCCGTCATCTCGCAATCTATCCAGATCAGGTTCACTTGTTCGTTGGCCATGCGCGCCTGGCAGGAATCGAACCTGCGACAACCCGCTTAGAAGGCGGGTGCTCTATCCGACTGAGCTACAGGCGCCTGTAGGGGGTCGTGAATGCTAAGTCTACCGACACATAACGATAAGGTTTCATCTTATGGCTGAGTTCATTTACACGATGAAGAAGGCGCGTAAAGCGCATGGTGACAAGGTCATCCTTGATGACGTCACGATTATGTTTTATCCAGGGGCCAAGATCGGTGTGGTCGGACCTAACGGTGCCGGTAAATCCACAGTCTTGCAGATCATGGCTGGATTACAGCAACCTTCAAATGGCGAGGCATATCTCACTCCCGGTTACACCGTTGGAATCTTGCTTCAAGAGCCACAATTAAATGAATCTAAAAACGTCATTGATAACGTTAAAGAGGGCGTGGCAGAAACCTTTGCAATGCTTGATCGCTTCAATGCAATTAGCGATGAGTGGGAGTTAGATTCACAGTTAGAACAAGCCATGGATGCACTTCGTTGCCCACCAGCAGATGCTGATGTTTCAGTTCTATCTGGTGGTGAAAAGCGCCGCGTGGCGCTGTGCAAGCTGTTATTGCAAGCCCCAGACCTATTACTTCTTGATGAGCCAACTAACCACCTTGATGCTGAATCTGTATTGTGGTTAGAGCAACATTTAAATAAATATGCTGGCGCAGTAGTTGCGATCACGCACGATAGATATTTCTTGGACAACGTTGCTCAATGGATTCTAGAGCTCGATAGAGGTCGTGCTTATCCCTATGAAGGTAACTACACCACTTACCTTGAAACAAAGTCAGCACGTTTAAAGATTGAAGGCCAAAAAGATGCCAAGCGCGCAAAGCGTTTAACGGAAGAACTTGAGTGGGTGCGCCAAAACGCTAAGGGTCGCCAAGTGAAATCTAAAGCCCGTCTTGCTCGTTATGAAGAGATGGCAGCTGAAGCTGACAAGATGCGCAAACTCGACTTTGAAGAAATCCAGATTCCACCTGGACCGCGTCTAGGTAATGTTGTTGTTGAAGTAGAGAATCTGGCTAAGGGCTTTGGTGATCGTCTTCTCATTGATGGACTTTCCTTTACTTTGCCACGCAATGGAATTGTGGGAGTAATTGGGCCAAATGGCGCCGGTAAAACAACGCTGTTTAAGACTTTGCTCGGTCTTGAAACTCCAGATTCTGGAACTGTGAAGATTGGTGAAACTGTAAAGATTTCCTACGTTGATCAGTCCCGTGGTGGCCTTGATCCAAAGAAAACGTTGTGGGAAGTAGTTTCAGATGGCCTTGATTTCATTAAGGTCGGCCAAGTTGAAATGCCTTCACGTGCCTATGTTTCCTGCTTTGGTTTTAAAGGCCCAGATCAACAAAAGCCAACTGGAGTTCTCTCTGGTGGAGAGCGCAACCGTTTGAACTTAGCGCTCACACTTAAGCAAGGTGGAAACCTATTACTCCTGGATGAGCCAAC
>JAPLBK010000098.1 GCA_026392775.1 Actinomycetota bacterium | reverse complement strand
ATCCATGACAAGGGCAACGTGATTGGGAATATGAATTGTCATACTCGCTCCACCATGGGCAAACTCCTTAAACCGCGCTCAAGATGCCATTGTAAATAGGCTGCGATTAATCCACTAGCCTCCCGGCGATATTTTCCTTCACTTGCAGTGGCACTTTCCCAATCACTACTAATAAGTGCGCCCATTAACTGCAAAGTTTCCATCGCAGGGGTTGCACATGCCGATGGACGACAGTCATTACAGACAGAGCCTCCCCCAACTAATGAAAAATACCTATGAGGTCCAGGTTTTTCACACCGAGAGCAGATAGTCATTGATGGTGCATAACCAGCAACTGCTAAAGAGCGCAGCAAGAATGCATCCAGAATAAGTAGCGGCTCATATCTATTTTCCGCCAACGCTTTCATTCCACCAACAACTAATTGAAACTCTTGTAGAGCAGGTTCTTGCTCATTAGGTGAAAAGCGCTCAGCAGCTTCCAATATCGCTGAAGCCACTGTCCAGCGCTGATAATCCTGAGTGAGTGCTTCTCCGTAATTCATCAGAGCTTCAACTTGAGTAATAGTGTCAAAGGTTTTTCCCACATGTAGTTGAAGATCAACGTGGCTACCAGGTTCAAGCCGTGCACCGAATTTAGACATCGTGCGACGAACGCCTTTTGCGACTCCGCGGATGCGCCCATGATCTTTAGTGAGCAAGGTAATGATGCGATCGGCTTCACCGAGTTTTTGGGTACGCAGGATGATTGCCTCATCCCGGTACAAACTCATACGGGCAAAGGTAGTGCGTGGATTAGCGAATTGCGCGATTTATGGCAGACACGACAGCTTTTAGCGATGCCGTGGTGGTGTTTGGATCGATTCCAACACCCCAGAAGACATCACCATGAATGGAACATTCCAAATATGCCGCGAATCGGTCCGTTTCCTTGACCCTTAAGTTCATGGAGTTGACCACGATCAGTGAGTGAAACAATCAAGTGAACATCTTCACCAAGAACCGATGTCTGACTTAAACCCCTGAGGCGAAAGCGTCCCCAGGGTGCGCCTTCTGTCGGTAAATATTCATCTTCGAAAATATTCCACAAATCCTCTGGACTAATTTCTCCACCTTCAGCATCAGTCTTTGCCTGAACATTTTTAGAGAGCTCAATCTGCAATCTGCGTGGCAGATCAAGGTGATGCTCGTTCTTCATCAGATAAGCAACCCCGCCCTTACCTGATTGAGAGTTAACACGGATAACAGCTTCATAGCTGCGCCCAATATCTAATGGATCAATAGGTAAGTAAGGAATAGCCCATGTGTGATCACGAACTTCTTTGCCGGCAGCCTTTGCATCAACTGCCATGTGATCAAAGCCTTTTTTGATTGCATCTTGATGTGAACCAGAAAAGGCTGTAAAGACAAGGTCTCCGCCATAAGGATGGCGCTCAGGAACACGTAGTTGGTTGGCATATTCCACTGTGCGACGCACTTCATCAATGTTAGAGAAATCGATATGTGGATCAATGCCGTGGGTAACTAAGTTGATTCCAAGAGTGACAAGACAAACATTTCCGGTGCGCTCACCGTTACCAAACAAGGTTCCTTCGATGCGATCGGCCCCTGCTAGATATCCCAATTCTGCAGCTGCAACTCCTGTGCCACGATCATTATGTGGGTGGAGTGAAACAATCACGCTGTCGCGATTTTTTAAGTGTCGACACATCCACTCAATTGAGTCGGCATAAACATTTGGTGTTGCCATCTCAACTGTTGCTGGCAAGTTCATAATGGTTTTCCACGCAGGCGTTGGCTTCCACACATCATTAACTGCGTTACACACCTCAACGGCGAACTCTAACTCTGTGCCTGTATAGGACTCAGGTGAGTACTCGAAAGAGACCTTAGTTTCAGGCACTGTTTTGACGAGATCTAAACAGATCTTGGCAGCATCTGTTGCAATCTTCTTGATGCCATCTTTATCAAGACCAAAGACAACTCGGCGCTGTAGAGTTGAAGTGGAGTTATAGAGGTGAACGATTGCTTGCTTAGAGCCCTTGATTGATTCAAAGGTGCGAATAATTAACGCCTCGCGTGCTTGAGTCAAAACCTGAATGACAACATCATCTGGAATCAATTTCTCTTCAATAATCTTTCGAACGAAATCAAAATCTGTCTGGCTAGCACTTGGGAAACCAACTTCAATCTCTTTGTATCCCATGGCTACTAGAAGTTTGAACATCGCTAATTTACGCAGTGTGTCCATGGGATCGATGAGGGCCTGGTTGCCATCACGAAGATCCACAGAGCACCATTGAGGTGCTTTAGTTATCTTCTTATTTGGCCAGGTGCGAACCGATACGACAAACCCCGCAGCGAGGGGTTCGGTTATTTGACCCCGCCACGGCAGCTAAGAAGGAGACTGCGTGTGTTCATGGGTAAAGGGTAACGCGCAGGTTAAAGAACTGGCAAATATCGATCGAGTTCATAGGCACTGACCTGGCGGCGATAGTCCTGCCATTCAGCACGCTTATTGCGCAAAACATATTCAAATACATGCTCACCCAAAGTTTGACGGACTAATTCACTCTTTTCCATCTCTGCAATGGCTTCATTGAGATCAGAGGGCAGAGAAATTGGATCTTTAGAATCGCTTAATACATAGCCTTCTTCAACACCCTTTAACCCTGCTGCCAACATCACGGCATATGCAAGATATGGATTACATGCAGTATCTGGTGATCTAAATTCAATACGTGTTGAGTTTTCTTTCTTTGGCTTATACATCGGCACACGCACTAATGCACCACGATCACTTGGACCCCAGTTAACAAAAGCTGGTGCTTCTCCCCCGCCATGTAATCGCTTATAAGAATTAACCCACTGATTTGTAATTGCAGTGATTTCTGGTGCGTGCTTGAGAAGTCCGGCAATAAATGAGCGACCCACTGCAGAAAGATTTAACTCAGCCTTTGGATCATAGAACGCATTTTCTTCACCTTTAAAGAGTGATACGTGAGTGTGCATTCCACTACCTGGATGATCTGTAAATGGCTTTGGCATAAAGGAGGCGTGGAAACCTTGATCCATTGCTACTTCTTTAATCACATGGCGGAAAGTCATGATGTTATCGGCAGTGCTTAGCGCATCGGCGTAGCGCAGATCAATCTCCTGTTGTCCAGGAGCACCTTCATGATGTGAAAACTCAACTGAGATTCCCATCGCTTCCAATAATGTAATTGCTTGGCGGCGAAAGTCATGGCCAACAACTGCTGGCGTGTGATCGAAATATCCACCTTGATCAACTGGGATGGGTGCTTTGCCAGCTTCTGGCTTTTCTTTAAATAAGAAGAATTCAATTTCTGGGTGGGTGTAACAGGTGTAACCCATGGTTGCTGCTTTTTCTAATGTACGGCGCAACACATTGCGAGGATCTGCAGGAGATGGAGCCCCATCTGGCATCACGATGTCGCAGAACATGCGTGCAGCACCTGGTGCTTCAGTACGCCAAGGCAAAATAGAAAATGTTGCAGGATCTGGTTTTGCCAACATATCTGACTCAGTCACCCGGGCAAAGCCCTCAATCGCAGAGCCATCAAAGCCAATACCTTCAGCAAAAGCATTTTCTAACTCAGCTGGTGCGATAGCTACAGATTTAAGGAAACCCAAAACATCTGTAAACCACAAACGCACAAAGCGAATATTGCGCTCTTCTAGGGTGCGAAGCACGAACTCTTCTTGCTTGCTGATTTCGGTGCTCATGGACAGCATTCTTACAAACGCAGATTACGGCTGTGTTAACTGCCCTTAAATAACAAAGAAGTCAGCGTGATCGAGCATGGTTCTTGGGGCTAAATCCTTGGTAATAACAGCGTTGGCACTGATACGCGATCCCTCGCCTATGGTCACATTTCCAAGTACGCGCGCACCAGCACCAATAATTACATTATTTTCAATCCTGGGATGGCGATTACCCTTTTCGATACCACGAGCTCCCAGAGTTACATCGTGATAGAGCATCACATCATCACCGATAATTGATGTTGCACCAATAACAACGCCCATACCGTGGTCGATAAAGAAGCGACGCCCAATAACTGCTGCTGGATGAATTTCAATTCCTGTCGTGAAGCGCACAGCATTTGAGTGAATGCGTGCAAGAAGTTTCAACTTTCTCTTCCACAGTAAATGTGAAATTCGATGTCCCCAAATCGCATGCACACCTGGGTATGCCAAAGCGACCTCTAAACGATTGCGCGCCGCCGGATCATGACTAATCGCGTTATCAAGGTCTTCAATGATGCGTTTTAGAATTGCCATTAATTAGTCAACCAAGTCCTCATATAGAACTGTTGATAGATAGCGCTCTCCATTTGAAGCACAGATAACAACTATGTTCTTGCCTGCAAACTCTGGACGCTTTGAAACTTGCGATGCTGCCCACAGCGTTGCACCAGATGAAATTCCAGCAAGGAATCCTTCTTCTGCTCCGGCACGGCGTGCATATTTAATTGCATCGGCTGCAGTTGCATCTAAGACCTCGTCATAGACAGTGCGATCTAAAACATTAGGAATGAAGTTAGCTCCAATTCCTTGGATCGGGTGTGCCCCCGGCTCTCCACCATTTAAAATAGGCGATGCAGCAGGTTCCACACCAAAGACCTTAATTGCCGGGTTTTTCTCTTTTAAGTAACGGCCCGTGCCAGTAATTGTTCCGCCCGTGCCAATGCCTGAAACAAAAGCATCAACTTTCCCATCAAGGTCGCGCCAAATCTCAGCACCCG
The DNA here is from genome assembly GCA_026392775.1 of Actinomycetota bacterium. The sequence continues at coordinate 1,443 of JAPLBK010000098.1, read as the reverse complement.
TTGTTTTGTAGTGAATCTCTGGTCCTGCTTCGTTTTCAAACTGACGAACTAGAACTGCACCACTATCACCAAGCTTTTCAGCTGCTGCAACTGCGCCTTTCATACCTTCACCTGCTGGTGTTAATACAAGCTCTGCGCCAAAGGCGCGAATTAACTTGCGACGCTCCTTTGAAACCGACTCTGGCATTGTGAAAATCGACTTGTATCCACGAGCTGCAGCAACCATTGCCACAGCAATTCCTGTGTTTCCAGATGTTGCCTCAACAATTGTTCCACCAGGCTTTAACTCCCCACTTGCCTCAGCAGCATCGATCATCGCAATTGCCAGGCGATCCTTAACAGAGGATGTTGGATTATAAAATTCCAGCTTGGCATAAACATTTCCTGCCGCACCATCTGTAATCTTGTTGATGCGCAGTAGTGGTGTATTTCCAAAAATTTCTGTGATGTTGTTATAAATTGTCATAATTCTCCCTAGGTAAATTCAATAAAATATTTTGAAACTGCAGGCAAAGCGGGCTAAAAATCAGCAGCTGCAGGAAGTAGAGAGGCAGAAATCAACCACGCGATTTCGCGTGAATAACCAATTAATGATTGATTTCATGACCCAATTCTACTGAGAATGTCCAATCGTGCGAGTTGCAAGTAATTTGCAAAAACTTAGCGCTCATTCCAATGTGAAGTCATTGGCAAACGACGATCTTTACCAAAGGCACGGCCTGAAACTTTAGTTCCAGGTGGATATTGGCGGCGCTTGTATTCAGCCTTATCAACTAATGAAATAACACGGCGCACTAACTCAGGATCAAAGCCATCTTTGAGCAGGGCTTCAAAGCCATGATCTTCATCAACGTATAAGCGCAGCACTGAATCCAGCATCGGATAGTCAGGCAGTGAATCTGAATCCTTTTGATCTGGGCGAAGTTCTGCACTTGGCTCTTTAGTAATGGAACGCTCTGGAATAGGAGGAGTTTGTCCTGCAGTAACAGCCTGAGCATTTCGCCATGCTGCCAGCGCCCACACATCTGTCTTGTAAATGTCTTTAATGGGAGCAAAGCCACCCACGGCATCGCCATAGAGAGTGGAGTAACCAACAGCTAACTCGCTTTTATTGCCAGTAGCTAAAACCATATGGCCCTCTTGATTTGAAATACCCATCAAGGTTGTGCCGCGCACGCGGGCCTGCAGATTTTCCTCAGCCAATCCTTTAAGGACCATGTTGGCCATATAGGCATCAACCATGGGGGCTATAGGAGTGATTCTGAAGTGAATACCTGTGGCATCTGCCAGCCCCTGCGCATCTTCAACAGAGTGGCTAGAGGAATATTTACTTGGCATGGCAACACCGTTGACTCGCTTTGCACCTAGTGCATCAATTGCAATCGCAGCAACTAACGCTGAATCGATGCCACCAGATAGGCCAACAACAACTGATTTAAAGCC
>JAPLBK010000150.1 GCA_026392775.1 Actinomycetota bacterium | reverse complement strand
TTTTTTCTACCGATTCTCAGTGGCTTTGAGCTCAGTGCTCGCCCAGTTCGGTGGCGTTATGTTGACCTTTGCTTTCTTAGCTACTTTTGGTTTTAACGGACTTGTTGCAAATATTGCTCTCAAAGTTGCACCTAATTCATTCCTTGCAGGATCTTCATGGCTCTATGGAATGTTGGGCTTGAGCATTCTTTATACTTTTTTCCAAATTCCACTGATGGTGCTTGTATTTTTACCAACCCTTGAAAACCTTAAGCCTCAGTGGCGTGAGGCATCTGATGCCCTGGGCGGTAAAGCCTGGGAATACTGGCTTCGAATTGGTATTCCTATTCTCACTCCTTCATTTGCAGGAGCCGCTCTCCTTCTCTTTGTTAACTCATTTTCTGCATATGCAACTGCTCAAACTCTTATAAATCTCTCAGATTTCCTCACCCCCCTTGAAATCGCAACTGCTCTGACAAGTGAGACTGGTGGATCTAATCCAGCTGAAGCTAAGTCTTTATCGTTCTTTATGGTTGTTGTAGTAATTATTGCAATGACTCTCTACGCGCTTCTACGTCGCCGTGTCAGTAGATGGGAACAGCGTCGATGAAAAAGTCATGGGGTGTTCGTATCTGGCGCTGGACCATTATTTCGATAGTCGGCGCTTACTTATTAGTTCCTTTATATGCAATGTTTGATTTCTCAACTAAACCATTTGGCTTTGCTGATAAGGGGAGAACTTTTAGAGCGTGGCAAATCATTCCATCGCAACCAGATTTAATGATCTCGATTGCTAGATCTCTAATAACTGCAGGCATAGTGATGTCACTGATCTTGTTTCTTATTGTCCCAACAGCGATTTGGGTCCACTTAAGACTGCCCGCACTTCGCCGCCCGTTTGAACTTCTATGCTTACTCCCATTGGCAATCCCAGCAATCGTTATTGTGGTTGGTATCGCACCTCTCTATCGTTGGATTTCAATCAATTTAACTGAATCCCCTATCTCCCTCTCTGCTGTGTATTCAATGTTGATCTTGCCCTATACATACCGTTCACTATCGGCGGCATTAGATGCAGTTGATATTCATACTTTGGCAGAAGCTGCCCGCACCCTTGGCGCCAACTCATCGCGCGTAATCTTTGGAATCATTATGCCCACCATTAAGACTGGCATCGTCAACGGTTCATTTATCGCTATTGCACTTGTGATGGGTGAATTTACGATTTCAAATATCCTCAACTACAAGACTTTCCAGGTAGTAATCGCCCAAATTGGTCGCACCAATGGAAACGTAGCAGTTGCAGTTTCTCTTGCTTCAATCCTCTTTGTACTTGTTTTACTCCTAGCCATCCCTACTAAGAAACGTCGAAGTGCAGTACTCGACGTTGACCTCGTCTAAAGCGAAAGGACCAAAAGTTGAGCTCCTCGACATATGTACAACTAGTTGATCTGACCAAGTATTTTGGAAAGGTCAGAGCACTTGATGGCTTAAGCCTTGACATCGCACAGGGTGAGCTCGTCGCACTGCTTGGTCCATCAGGTTGTGGCAAGACAACGGCCCTTCGCGCTCTTGCTGGCTTACAAGAGTTAGATCGTGGCCAACTCATCGTTGATGGCAGGGATGTAACTTTCCAAAACGCTAACAAGCGTGGAATGGGAATGGTTTTTCAGGCTTATTCACTCTTTCCACATATGACTGCTCGTGAGAATGTTGAGTACGGTTTAAAGCTAAAAGCACATAAGACCGCTGGTGATAAGCGCAAAGCACGCTCGGCAGAACTACTCGATCTTGTTGGTCTTTCTACTCACGCCAATCACTTTCCGCATCAACTTTCCGGCGGACAGCAACAGCGCGTTGCATTGGCCCGCGCATTAGCTATTTCACCAAAGGTTTTGCTCCTTGATGAGCCATTATCTGCACTTGATGCCAAGGTGCGCACACAGTTGCGTGAAGAGATCCGACGCATTCAAATGGAGCTTGGTACCACCACTCTCTTTGTTACTCATGATCAAGAAGAAGCTTTGAGTATCGCTGATCGCGTGGGTGTTATGCGCAATGGTCAGTTGGAGCAGATTGCAGCACCTGCAGAACTCTATGACCGCCCTAAGACATCATTTGTTGCTGAGTTTGTTGGATTAACCAATCCAATCTCTGGCAAGGTCTCCGGCGGCTCAGTTGAAGTTCTAGGAAGCGTAGTAAAAACACTTCCAGGCTCTGTAACTTCTGGAACAGGAATTGCTCTCGTTCGCCCAGAGAGCATTGATGTTGTTGCCAGCAAGTCAGGCAATGCACATGTTGCTGCAGCAAGCTTTCTTGGAGCATCATGCCGCTTAAACATCACCATGAATGATGGAACTAAAATTACTGCCCAGCTTCTAAGCTCTGATGCTGCTGGCATCGGAGCAGGTGCAACTGTCTCAGTATCACTTCTAGATATGCCGCTATTCGTCAAGGCTGCAGGATGATCTTTGGTTCAATTACAAAGCTTGAAACATTTACCGATGAGTTCGTTTGCTTTGTTAAGCTAACAACATCTGATCGTCACATCGGATGGGGACAAACATCTAACTATCATTCAGATATCACTGCGCAGGTATTTCATCGCCAAGTAGCTCCATGGGTATTAGGTAAAGATGCATCCGATATTGGAGCACTTATTACTTTGGTTGAAGCCCGTGAACATAAATTTCCAGGAAGCTACCGAGCTCGTGCAAACGCTGGCCTGGACACCGCGTTGTGGGATCTGCGCGGCAAGGTGGAAGGCAAACCAGTTGTTGAACTATTGGGTGGAAACGCAAAAAAACTGCGCACCTACGCATCCTCCATGCGCCGTGACATCACACCAAAGGAGGAAGCACAGCGCTTAGTAAAGCTGCGTGATGAATGTGGCTTTGATGCCTTTAAGTGGCGCGTTGGCGCAGAGTGTGGAAATGACATTGATGAATGGCCCGGGCGCACAGAAGAAGTCGTCCCTGTTGTTGCACGCGCACTTGGCGATGGAATCTCTAAATTAGTAGATGGTAATAGCGGTTTTTCTCCTAAGCGGGCAATTGAAGTTGGCGCACTTTTAGAAGCAGAGGGAATTAGCCACTTTGAAGAGCCTTGCAAATACTGGGAGCTTGAGGAAACTAAGCAAGTTACTGATGCATTGAAAATCGATGTAACTGGCGGTGAACAGGATTGGGATTTAGTCAC
>JAPLBK010000078.1 GCA_026392775.1 Actinomycetota bacterium | reverse complement strand
TAGCAGGATTTGCAGTCCTGAGCCTCGCCTCTCGGCCATCCCACCAGATTGAACTATTTAAAGTTGGAGCGGATGACGGGATTCGAACCCGCGACATTCACCTTGGCAAGGTGATGCGCTACCACTGCGCTACATCCGCACTGCTTAACCAGAGGGTCAATCTACCGCAGAGCCAATGGCAGGGCTAACTGCGCTTAATAATTAGGGGTGGGCTAGCGTTCACTTATGGATTTGAAGGAGCCTTTCCTCTGGATGGGCGGCTTATTGGCTACACAGATCGACCTAGAAAGTACCGACCCGGCAGATTTAGACCGAATTCAGAGCGGCTTATGGGCAGTTATTAATAATTTTGAAGGTGGCTTTCGTTTTGTGCATTTCACTAAAGTCGAAAGAGTTTCTAAGCCGCCGAATTTACCTGCTTGGCGCAAATTGGCCGGTAGTTGGAGCACATCACTTGATCAAAATGCGTACCAAAATGGCGTTAGCAATATCCGTGAGGCGATATCTCGCGGTGATGTTTATCAAGTAAACCTTTGTCGAGTCCTTTCGCATCCGATTTCAAATGATCAATCTATTTTGGGGTTAGCAACTGAATTAGCCAGTGCCAATCCAGCACCGCATGCAGTTGTGATTTCACTACCAGAGGTTGAAATTGTTTCAGCATCACCAGAGCTGTTCATAAAACGTTACGGTGATGATTTGATGAGTAGTCCAATAAAAGGCACGGGAAAAAATGAAGCCGAAATATTGGAAAAAGATAAGGCCGAGAACATCATGATTGTTGATCTAGTGCGTCATGATTTAAGCCAGATCTGTGAAATGGGATCCATTCATGTTCCCAGGTTGATGGAAGTGGAACAACATCCAGGTTTGGTGCACTTAGTTTCTGATGTAAGTGGAAAGTTGCTTCCTAATATTTCTTGGGCCGAGATTTTTACTGCAATCTCTCCTCCCGGATCAGTGAGTGGAGCACCGAAAATTGCAGCGTTAGAAATTATTAATGAGTTAGAACCAGTTGAACGCGGTCCTTATTGCGGGGGAATTGGTTGGATCATGGGGGATAAGTGTGAAATTGCAGTAGGTATCCGCACTTTTTGGCGGGATTTCAAAAGCAACCAGATATATTTTGGAACTGGAGCCGGCATAACTTGGGGTTCAGATCCACTTAAGGAATGGAATGAGACTGTTTTGAAAGCAGATCGATTAATTCAAATAGCCGGAGGTCAGATGTGATCTGGCTTAATGATCGACTAGTTGCAACACAAGAAGCGGTAATTCCAGTTAGCGATCGTTCCTTTCTGCTGGGTGAAGGGGTTTTTGAAACTATTAGAACCCAAAACGGCGAATCAATTGCGCTAGATCGGCATTTGAAGCGGTTGCGTAAAGGAGCAACTGTTTTAGAAATCAATATTCCTAAAGATGATTTTATTGGTTCAGCGGTAAGTGAAGTATTAAATGCGACTAAGGAGGTTTCAGTCGGCCGCATGCGGATCACAGTTTCAGGATCTGGAAATTTAGTTATCACACATACTTCTTACACTCCATGGAGTGAACCAGCCGGAGTTGTTACCTACCCTTTCCCACTCAATGAGCGATCACTTCTGGCAAATGTTAAATCCACTTCATATGCAACCTCATTGAGTGCACACAAATACGCAACTGCACGCAATGCGGATGATGCAATTCTTTTTGGATTTAAGGGTCAATTAGCTGAAGCAAGCACTGCTAACATTTTTTTATTAATCGGAAATAAATTGTTAACTCCAAATTTAGATTCAGGAGCCCTACCGGGCATTACTCGCGAATTGGTTATCGAATGGGGTTTGGCCCAAGAGGCTGAGTTAAATTTTGATGATTTAGCAAAAGCCGAAGGGGCGTTGCTCTCTTCAAGTTTGCGGCATTTGCAACCGATAAATCGGATCAATGCGCGTTCATTTAAAGTTAACAAAAAAATCGAAGAAATTATGAGTTCCTTCTCCGAGCAACTTTCAGTTAACCTAAACCCATGATTAAACGAGTTCGCGCCACTGTTAAGCGCAGTAAATATGGTGCGCCAATTTGGCGAGTGCTGGTTGGTGTCGTGGGTGGGTTGATCACGGTATTAGGGGCGGTCGCATTAATTGGACCAGGGCCGGGTTGGCTAATTATTTTTGCGGGACTTGGAATTTTAGCTTCCGAGTTTGCTTGGGCAGACAAAGCGTTAATTAAGACGAAGATGTTGGCAATCAAAACAGCACAACGCGCCCTTCCGGCAGATACCCGTAAAAGCGTGATCTATTTAATCGGGGCTATCGTATTTATTGCGATCGTAATCGGCGCAGGCATCTCTTATTACCTATTCGCACGTTAGCAATTGGTAGGCTGGGGTCATGGCCACCTTCGAAATCACCCTCAATGGCGAGGCCAAATCAGTTACTGTTGAAAAATACACCAGCGAACTTTTCCGCGATCAGCCGCAAATAATTGCATTACGAATTAATGATCACCTCTCAGATTTAAATGCCGAAATCAAGGGTGGCGACAAAGTCGAAACGATTGAACTTAGCTCTGCTGATGGATTAATGATTTTGCGCCACTCCACTGCTCACGTTTTAGCCCAGGCGGTGCAAAAATTATTTCCACAAACTCGGCTGGGTATCGGGCCCCCGATCAAAGATGGCTTCTATTACGACTTTGAAGTTGAACGGCCTTTTACACCTGAGGATCTCTTGGCACTCGAAAAAGAGATGACAAAAATTGTTAAGGCGAACCAAAGATTTAGACGAAGAGTCACAAATGAACACGATGCACTAGTCGAACTAGCCGCCGAACCTTTTAAATGTGAATTGATCAAAGATAAGTCATCCTCCAATGGGTCGACAGATGAAGCATCCGCTGAAGGGGTAGAGGTAGGCGCCGGGGAGTTAACGATTTACGACAATTTAAATCGTGACGGTGAAATTGAATGGCGTGATCTTTGTCGTGGCCCACACATACCAAGCACCAAGATAATTCCAGCATTTAAATTGATGCGCACATCAAGTGCGTATTGGCGGGGGTCAGATAAAAATCCAAGTTTGCAAAGAGTTTATGGAACCGCCTGGCCATCACAAGAAGAGTTGGATGGGTATTTAAATTTCTTAGTAGAAGCAGAGAAGCGAGATCACCGTCGTTTAGGAGTAGAACTCGATCTCTTTTCATTTCCAGAAGAGATTGGCTCAGGTCTTGCTGTCTTTCATCCCAAGGGCGGAATCATCCGCCGTGCTATGGAGGATTACTCACGCAAGCGTCATGAAGAAGAAGATTATGAGTTTGTCTACTCACCACATTTAACTAAGGCTGCCCTGTTTGAAAAATCGGGCCACTTGGATTGGTACTCCGAGGGAATGTATCCTCCAATGATCTTGGATGAAGAACTCCATGCTGATGGAACTATCAAAAAGCCTGGCCAGCAGTACTACATGAAGCCAATGAACTGCCCGTTCCACAACCTTATTTTCCAAGCACGTCAGCGTTCATATCGCGAGCTTCCACTTCGTTTATTTGAGTTCGGAACTGTGTATCGCTATGAAAAATCGGGTGTGCTCCATGGCATCACTCGTGCCCGTGGTTTTACCCAAGATGATGCGCATATCTATTGCACAAAAGAGCAGATGGCAGATGAGTTAGATTCATTATTAACTTTCGTACTTAACCTTTTGCGTGACTATGGACTCAATGATTTCTATCTTGAACTCTCAACGAAGAACCCAGAGAAATTTGTGGGGGAAGACTCAGATTGGAAAGAGGCAACCGAGACATTGCGCAAAGCCGCAGTTTCTCAAAAACTTGAGTTAGTACTAGATGAGGGCGGCGCAGCCTTCTATGGACCAAAGATCTCTGTTCAAGCAAAAGATGCCATCGGTCGCACATGGCAGATGTCAACGATTCAAGTTGATTTCCAACTTCCACAACGTTTTGAACTTGAATACTCAGCAGCTGATGGATCACGCCAGCGTCCAGTAATGATTCACCGCGCTCTCTTTGGTTCCATTGAAAGATTCTTCGGTGTTCTGACCGAGCACTACTCAGGTGCATTCCCTCCATGGCTTGCACCAGTCCAAGCCGTGGGAATTCCAGTTGCTGAGGCTTTTGCTGATTATTTGGCTGATGTTATTGCGCAGATGAAGAAGGCTGGCATTCGCGCAGAGCTAGATGCATCCGATGATCGCATGCAAAAGAAAGTTCGAAATGCTCAGATGCAAAAGGTGCCATTTATGGTTATTGCAGGCGAAGAAGATATGGCTGCAGGTGCTGTTTCTTTCCGCTATCGCGATGGAGAGCAGAAAAATGGAATCCCTATCAAGGATGCGATAACGCAGATTCAAAAAGTAATAGCAGAGCGCACGCAGGTTTAAACATGCATATCGATGGTGCAGGAATGCCTGATGGTTGGCAACGTCTATGGGCTCCGCATCGTCTTGAGTATTTACGTGGTGAAAACCGCCCATTAGAGGGCAATGAAGTCCAGTGCCCCTTCTGCAGCGTTCCGACATTAAGTGATGAAGAGGGATTAGTTGTTCACAGAGGCGTTAGTGCTTTTGTGGTGATGAATTTATATCCATACAACCCAGGGCATTTGTTGGTCTGTACTTATAGGCATGTAGCTGATTTAACTGATTTAAGTGATGACGAGCGCAATGAGATCTCTTCTCTGAGCGCTCATGCCATGAAAACTATTCGTAAGGTTTCATCCCCAGCAGGGTTTAACTTAGGAATGAATCAAGGCGCAATCTCAGGGGCAGGAGTCGCAGAACATATTCATCAGCATATTGTTCCGCGCTGGAGTGGGGATGCTAACTTCATGCCGATAATCGGTAAAACTAAAGTGCTACCGCAATTACTGCATTTGACGCGAGAAGAGATAGCTGCGGCTTGGTAGCACTAAATGAGTTCAGATAGATATCTGTGTATAACATCTAGTCCGATACCTTTATTAATCACTAAAGGTATAGCTGGGAAGAGAACTCCAGCAGCAAATGCTCCCTCACCCATGGATGTCACCAATTCTAAATATTCATCACGAAACTCTTGGACCAAAGTTTCATGCTCTGGTTCACATACATTATTGGTTGGGGGAGTTGTTGAGTAATCGGTAATGACCATGTCAGAGAGTGAAATAAGGGCTCTCGGTGAACCATCCTCATCATGGAGAACTAAGTAAGGCGTTGCAACTTGATCAAAGACTCTTGTGGCCAACATAACTGCATCATCAAAATCTGAACTATTTCCAACTAGCTCAGTAACAACAATCATGCGTGGTGTTAGAAACTCATCAAATGATTGCCAATGATTAATGGTCTCTTGATCGATTCCTGTATTGGGATTAATAACAAAGAGTGCGCAGGTAATGTCTCCGTGTGCTTCTGTGCCAAGTGTGGCCCCTAGAGCTTTGGCTACTTGATCTGGCTGGGCTGAAGGGTGGCCAAAGACGCAGAGATTGAGGGGCGATGTGGGATTCTGCACTGGGTCAGCCTACGATGTGCAGTGATGCTAAGTCGCACTTTAAAACCAGCGGTTACGAGATTAATAACACCCGTAGCCTCATTTGCGCTGCGCATTGGAATTACTCCTAATGCTGTTACATGGGTGGGGGCGGTGGGAGTCGTGGCTTCAGCGCTCTATTTCTATCCTCGTGGTGATTTCTTTATCGGAACTGCAGTGATTGTCATATTTGCCCTCAGCGATCTCTTTGACGGCACCATGGCTCGCATCTCAAAAGCAGGAGCAAGTAAGTGGGGAAGTTTCCTAGATTCCACGATTGATCGCGTAACTGATTGCGCAATTTTATTGGGTGTGAGCATTTATCTAATTAACAAACAAGACCCACTGAGCTATGTCGTTATTGCTACTTTGGTGACAGGAATGCTTGTCCCATACATCCGTGCTAAAGCTGAGAGTTTTTCAATCACTTGTTCAGGTGGCATCGCAGAGCGCACCGAGCGTTTGATAATTGCGTTGTCTGCTATTGCTCTCGATGGTCTTGGGGTTCCCTATGTTTTGGCCGGTGGAATGTGGTTACTAGCCGTACTTGGAGTAGTAACAGTAGTTCAACGTATGTTGATTGTTCGTAGGGCATTTCATTTATGATGCAAAACATCACAGCGCTAGGTTATTTTGCTGCTTGGCGTATTCTGAGATGGTTACCAGAGAGATTTGTATATTCAAGCGCTGACCGAGTCTCAGATTTTTTAGTGCGCAAAAATGGAAAATTCACTATTCGCTTCCGCTCGAATTTACAGCGAACACAGCCAAATATAACGCCTCTTGATTTAGATCTACTTGTTTACAAAGCCACACGTTCAGCCTTTCGCTATTGGTGTGACACCTTTAGATTTCCTGATTGGTCAAAAGAGCGAATACTAAACACGGTCACATTCAATGATGAGCGCATCTTGATGGACGCAGTTGCTGCTGGCAACGGGGCAATTGTGACCTTGCCGCACTGCGGTAATTACGATCATGCAGCTGCATATTTTTGTGCTCGCGGAGCAAAGATTGTTACGGTGGCAGAGCATTTAAAGCCAGAGAAGCTGTTTAAGAAGTTCATGCAATACCGTGCTGAATTTGGCATGGAGGCTCTACCGTTAGATGCCCGAGTGATTCCTACTCTCATGCAGCGCATAAGAAGTGGATGCGTCGTTGCCCTTGCTGCCGATCGCGATCTCTCTAAATCTGGAATTGATGTGACTTTCTTTGGTGGACCAGCCAGAATGCCAGCAGGCCCAGCCTTGCTTGCAATACGCACAGGTGCACCGCTTATTAGCGCTTACGTTTCCTATACCCAAAGCGGTATTCATATCGATTTCACACGTATCGATCTTCCTACAGAGGGAAGTGAAAGTGAGCGAGTAGTTGCGCTGGTGCAAAAGTGTGCGGATCTTTTTGCAAAGGGAATAGCCCAATACCCACAGGATTGGCACATGATGCAACGTATTTGGACTGATGGCGATTTCAAGGATCGCGACTAATGCTGACGACGAAGCTGCGAATTGGAATTGTCTGTCCGTATGGTTGGGATACACCGGGCGGGGTGCAAAATCATGTCCGCGATCTCGCAGAGTTTCTCATTGCCTCTGGCCACTCTGTCTCTGTTTTAGCACCAGCGATAGATGAGACGAAACTGCCAGATTATGTTGTCAGTGCTGGAAAGCCGATCTCCATTCCTTATAACGGCGCAGTTGCCCGTGTTCTCTTTGGTCCAATTGCTTATGCCAGAGTGCGTCAATGGATTGGTTCTGGAAACTTTGATTTGCTGCACTTGCATGAGCCCGCAATTCCATCCATCTCACTTCTAGCCTGCTGGGCGGCAGAAGGCCCCATGGTTGGAACTTTCCATGCTGCTGCAAAGCGCCAGAAAGTTATTTTTGCTATCGGTCCTATTTTAGAACCTGCAATCGAGAAGTTGTCTGCTCGTATTGCAGTATCTGAAGCTGCGCGCCTTACCCTTACAGACCACCTTGAAACTGATGCCATAGTTGTTCCTAATGGGATTTATGCCAAGCGATATTCAGATGGAACTGCGCAAGGCAAGTGGTCTGGAAATACCATTGGTTTTATAGGCCGATTTGAGGAACCGCGCAAAGGGCTGCAAGTTTTAGTAGATGCCTTGCCTATCATTGCTCGCTTTGCTCCGGATGTGAAAGTTTTTGTTGCAGGACCAGGAGATCCTAAAGATTTTGAGAATGAGATTGATCCACAGTTACGTGATCGCTTTGAATTCCTTGGCAAAATCTCAGAGCAAGAAAAGGCGGATTTTATGTCTTCGGTTTCAATCTATGTGGCACCAAATACTGGTGGTGAGTCATTTGGAATTATTCTGGCGGAAGCTCTAGCTGGTGGTGCCTGCGTAGTCGCAAGCGACATCCCGGCTTTCGATTCTCTCTTGGGTGGCGGCACATATGGAGCCCTCTTTGAATCTGAAAACTCAACTGATTTAGCTAAGGTAATCATCGATCTTTTGCGCGATGAAGAAAAACGAAAAGAGTTAGCGATTGCTGGTAAGCGGCGGGCGCAGCTCTTTGATTGGGAAGTGGTTGCTCAGCAGATCTTCTCTATCTATGAAATGGCTATGGTTGGCAGCAAGGGTGTGATGTTGGGCTCTGATCAGCGTTCTTGGAATCGATTCTTATCTCGTGATGAGGAGAAGCGATGAAGACTTCATTATTCCTTGGCTTTCTGCTTCTACTTGGAATTTGGTACTTAACATTCTCGGCCACACGTCTAGATCGTCTGCATCATCGAGTTGAGACGAGTTGGGCTAACTTGGATGCGTTGTTACAGAAAAGAGCTGCCATTGCACTTGAAATAGCGCACAGTGATTTAGCTGATCCAGCCTCCTCAATGCTTCTCACAGCTGCTGCATATCAGGCCCGTGATGCCGATATCAAAAACCGTTCAATGGCAGAGAGTGGTTTATCAGGAGCTTTAGGTCTACTCATCTCCGATGGGCTGGCACACGCCACAGTTTCCGAGCAAGCTTTATTGCAAGAGCTCTCAGCCTTAACAGCAAAAATACGAGTGGCTATTTCTATTCACACTGATGCCGTTTCATCGACAGTAATGGTGCGCCGCAAGCTTGTTGTGAAAACCTTTAGATTGGCTGGCACAGCTCCTTTGCCTGTTACATATGAGTTCGAATCTGATGTTTTATAAGCGCGTAGTTCTGGCCTTTTCTCTTACCTTTCTTTTATCAGGCTGTTCGGCTCTCTCTGGTTTGTTGCCTGAAGCCGCCGAGCGCAATGTTCTTAGCGGTCGAGAAGGTAGCAACGGTCCGGTCCTTGCTGTGAAAATTGATGATACAAACGCTGCGCATCCACAAATTGGTTTAGAAGATGCAGATGTTGTTTATATTGAACAAGTAGAAGGTGGCCTCACGCGTCTTGCTGCGATCTTTTCATCCGTAATCCCCGAGCGTGTAGGTCCGATTCGAAGTGCTCGTATCTCTGATATCGAAATCTTGGCACAGTATGGCCGTGTGGCATTTGCTTATAGTGGTGCACAGAAAAAACTATTGTCAGTTATCGATGCAGCAAATCTACAAAATCTAGGAGCACAGGCACAGCCTCCATCTATCTACACCACCGATCCCAATCGCGTTGCACCAGTTGCAATGGTTTTGCGGGCAGATCTATTAATGGCCAAGGTGATTGAGAAGAATTATCAAATCACTACCGCTAACGATGTTGGTTGGAGTTTTGGCGATGCGCCGCAAGGCGGCAAACCTACGGAGTCAGTAATCATGCATTGGCCAGCAGCTAGATACAGCGCTGCTTGGTCAGAGTCGCAATCTCGTTGGTTGCTTTCTCATAACTCAGAGAGCAATGTGGCAGAATCTGGAATAGTTCTGGGGCCATCAACTCTAGTGATTCAAATGGTCTCAATCACAGATTCGGAATACCGAGACAAAGTGGGCGGCATCACTCCGTTTTCGCAAACCGTTGGCAATGGCCGTGGCTTCATTTTGAGGGACGGTAAAACATTTAACGCCCTTTGGAATAGAGCATCTGAAGGCGTTGGCACTACATGGACATCGAGTGATGGCAAGGAAATAAAGTTTGCCCCTGGTCAAATATGGGTAGCCCTGACTGATAGGGAGCCTGATTTCACCTATTTAACTGCGAGCGCGAAAGCGACAAAGACAAAGTAGGATGATCCCCTACACAGATGAAGGTGAGTGAAGAGTAAATGTCAGAAGTAAAAGGAACAGGGCGAGTAAAGCGCGGAATGGCAGAGATGCTCAAGGGCGGCGTCATCATGGATGTCGTTAACGCTGAGCAAGCAAAGATTGCCGAAGATGCTGGCGCAGTTGCTGTTATGGCGCTGGAGCGCGTACCTGCAGATATCCGTGCACAAGGCGGAGTAGCTCGTATGTCTGATCCTGACATGATTGAAAAAATTCAAGCTTCAGTCTCTATTCCTGTTATGGCTAAGGCGCGTATTGGCCACTTTGTTGAAGCTCAAGTTTTGCAATCTCTGGGTGTGGATTACATCGATGAGTCAGAAGTTCTGACTCCTGCAGATTATGAAAATCATATTGATAAGTGGGACTTCACAATACCTTTCGTGTGTGGTGCTACAAATCTAGGAGAGGCACTTCGCCGAATTAATGAAGGCGCAGCGATGATTCGCTCTAAGGGTGAAGCCGGCACAGGCGATGTTTCCAATGCTATGCAACATATGCGCAAGATTGGCGGAGAAATTCGTCGCCTTTCTTCAATGCGCGAAGATGAACTCTATGTTGCAGCTAAAGAACTACAAGCTCCTTATGAATTAGTTAAAGAAGTAGCACAAAGCGGAAAGCTGCCAGTTGTTCTCTTTACTGCCGGTGGAATCGCAACTCCAGCCGATGCTGCGCTCATGATGGCCATGGGCGCCGATGGTGTCTTTATTGGTTCTGGTATTTTCAAATCTGGAAACCCAGCACAACGCGCTGCAGCGTGCGTGAAGGCAACGACGTTTTGGCAGGATGCAAAAGTTGTTGCTGATGCATCTCGTGGTTTGGGTGAGGCGATGGTAGGTATTAACGTCGCAGATCTTCCAGCTCCACACCGTCTTGCCGAGCGCGGCTGGTAGTTCACTTCGCTCATGAAGGTCGGAGTTCTCTCACTCCAGGGTGATGTGCGCGAGCATGTGAGTGCATTGATTGCATGTGGCATTGATCCAGTAGAAGTGCGCCGTGCATCTGAGTTAGCAGAAGTAGATGCCCTTGTTCTACCTGGTGGAGAATCAACAACTATTGCCCAGCTATCTGAAATCTTTGGCATCTTTGAACCTATAAAGCAACGCATCGCCGCAGGTATGCCGGTCTATGGATCGTGTGCAGGAATGATTTTGCTTGCAGATCAAATCTTGGATGCCAAGCAAGATCAAAAAACCTTCGGTGGATTGGATATCACCGTGCGCAGAAATGCATTTGGTCGCCAAGTCGATTCATTTGAAAAAGATCTCTCATTTGATGATGGATCAACAGATTTGATCAGGGCCGTCTTTATCCGTGCACCATGGGTAGAAAAGGTCGGGTCTGGCGTTACGGTTTTAGCATCTGTGGATTCACACCCAGTGGCCGTTCGCTCAAAGACTCTACTTGCCACATCTTTTCATCCAGAGCTAACAGCAGATCATCGAATTCACCGCTACTTTATAGAGGAAGTGGCAAAGCCTGCATTAGAGAAGGTAAAGTAAGTTTCATAATCAGAGTTAATGAGATTGAAGGTGTAAGCAATGTCCGGCCATTCCAAGTGGGCGACGACCAAGCATAAGAAGGCGATTATCGATAGTCGCCGTGCAAAGGTTTTTGCAAAGCAGATTCGCGCAATTGAAGTTGCAGCACGCAATGGCGGCGCTGACATGGAAGGCAATCCAACTTTATTTGATGCTGTTACAAAGGCTAAAAAATCCTCAATGCCGG
Organism: Actinomycetota bacterium; assembly: GCA_026392775.1. Next base: position 3,517 of record JAPLBK010000078.1, on the reverse strand, counting down.
CAGATAACATTGATCGCGCAATTAAACGTGGTGCTGGTTTAGAGGCTGGTGCCAAAGACTGGATCACGATTATGTATGAAGGCTATGGCCCCAACGGTGTAGCAATCATGATTGAGTGTCTGTCTGATAACCGCAACCGCTCTGCATCAGAGATCAAAGTTGCAGTAACACGCAATGGTGGATCAATGGCAGATCTTGGCTCTGTTTCCTACCTTTTCAATCGTAAAGGCGTCATCATCGCTAACAAAGTTGACGGCTTAACTGAAGACCGAGTTCTTGAGGCAGTTCTAGATGCCGGGGCCGAAGAAGTAAATGATTTAGGTGAATCTTTTGAAGTCGTGTGTGAGCCAGTTGATTTGGTGCAAGTGCGAACTGCGTTGCTAAGCGCTGGAATTGACTATGAATCAGCGGATTCATCTTTTCTGCCTTCTATGTCGATACCGCTAGATGCCAATGGGGCCAAGAAGGTATTCGAACTTATCGATGCGATTGAAGAGCTCGATGATGTGCAAAACGTCTATAGCAATTTTGATGTTTCAGATGAGGTTATGGCGAGCCTGGAATAAGTTCGTCATAGGTAAGGCCTAGGCTAGAAACCTTGCAATGAACCTAAGGAAGTGGTGGCCGTGATGCGCGTACTAGGGATTGATCCTGGTCTAACGCGCTGCGGTATCGGAATCGTTGAAGGTAACCCAGGATTAGCGTTGAAGATGGTGGGTGTTGGGGTAATTATGACCCCAACAGATATGGCTCTTGAAAATCGTTTACTTGAAATCGATAAAGGCTTAAATGAATGGATCGCATTATGGAATCCAGATGTGATAGCAGTGGAGCGAGTCTTTGCTCAGCACAACGTGCGCACAGTTATGGGTACCGGACAAGCAGCGGGCATTGCTCTACTTATTGCCGCTAAAGCTGGAATACCGGTCATGATGCACACACCCAGTGAGGTAAAGGCGGCAGTCTCAGGTTCAGGTCGTGCCAATAAAGCACAAGTTGCCCAGATGGTTCAAAAGATTCTCAACTTAGATTCGATTCCAAAACCAGTAGATGCAACTGATGCACTCGCACTTGCTATTTGCAATATTTGGCGAGGCGGGGCAACAGCTAGAATTAATCAAGCGGTAGAGGCTGAAAAGTCACGTCTAAGAAAACTGCGTGGTTAAATGATTTCAACTCTTAGCGGAACAATTCGCTCTCTCTCACTCGACAAGTTAGTTGTTGAAGTCGGGGGAGTAGGTTTGAGTGTTCTGATTAATCCGCCGACAAGTGCCGGGTTAACTCTTGGTTCCCAATCTACTCTCTACACCTCCCTTGTTGTTCGCGAAGACTCCTTAACCCTTTTTGGTTTCCTATCGGAGGAAGTGCGTAACTTATTTGAACTGGTGCAAACAGTCTCTGGCGTTGGTCCAAAAGTCGCGCTTTCTATTATGGGAGCACTCACCCCAGAGGATTTAGCACGTGCTATTTCACAGGAGGACACATCGGCTATTGAGCGGGTTCCTGGAATTGGCAAAAAGGGTGCACAGCGCATGATTTTAGAGTTAAAGGGCAAACTCAGCGATCTCTCTTCAGGTGCAACATATAAAGCCCATCAACCACCATGGCGCGAACAACTTCTGAGTGCACTTGTTTCTCTTGGTTTCTCACCTAAAGAATCAGATTCTGCAATTAGTGATGTTGTCAATGATTTGCATGGCAATGATCAAGACCCAGCCAGCATGGCGTTAAGTGAGCTGCTCAAATTAGCTTTGGCCAGTGGGAAGAGTTCACGTGGCTGATAATCAGGAGCGCTTAGTAGGCTCACATATTAAGGGTGAGGAATCAGCGCTAGAACAAGCGCTGCGCCCTAAGACTCTTAAGGATTTCATTGGACAGCATCGCGTGCGCGAACAGATAGATGTTTTACTCACAGCAGCCCGCCATAGACATAGCCCAGCTGATCACATCTTGCTCTCCGGTCCACCGGGATTAGGTAAAACAACGTTGGCACTTATTTTGGCAAGTGAGATGCAAGCACCTATTCGCATCACAAGTGGACCAGCTATTATGCATGCGGGGGATTTAGCTGCAATTCTCTCTTCTCTTGTTGAAGGCGAAATTCTTTTCCTAGATGAGATTCATCGCCTGCCTCGTCCAGCAGAAGAGCTTTTGTATTTAGCGATGGAAGACTTTCGGGTAGATGTTGTTGTGGGTAAGGGCCCTGGGGCAACTGCAATTCCACTACAACTGCCACATTTCACATTAGTGGGTGCAACAACTCGAGCAGGTTTGTTGCCAGGACCATTGCGCGATCGCTTTGGTTTTACTGCTCATCTTGATTTCTATGAGGATTCAGAGTTGGCTCAAGTTATCTCTAGAAGCGCCCAGCTACTCAACATTGATATTCACGCCGATGCAATCACTGAAATATCAGGCAGATCACGTGGCACACCACGTATTGCTAATCGATTACTTCGCCGCGTGCGCGATTATGCGCAGGTCAATGACAGCACATCCATCTCACGTAAAGATGCCCGTGCAGCGTTAGAAATGTATGAAGTAGATGAGATCGGATTGGATCGTCTCGATCGCGGCGTATTAGTGGCATTAGTTGAGCGCTTTAATGGAGGACCTGTGGGCCTTTCCACATTGGCAATTGCGGTGGGTGAAGAGGTAGAAACCGTTGAAGCAGTTGCTGAGCCTTTCCTAGTTCGAAATGGCCTCATGGCTAGAACTGCCCGTGGAAGAGTTGCAACTGCTGCGGGTTTTGCCCATATAGGTCGCACGCCACCTGCTGCCATTGCCTCGCTTTTCGACACACCAGCACCTGACGCCTAGACTCTGCACCTATGTCTACAACTACTAAACCAGTAAAGACGACTGCCCGCCCAGCGCGTTCCTTGGCAATCCTGGCCCTAGTGCTCATCACACTTACAGGTCTTTCCTTTATTCAAAGCGCTACAGCAGTACGTCTAGGCCTTGATCTTCGAGGTGGAACTTCAGTCACTCTTCAACCGCGTATCGCGCCGGGAGAGAATGGAAAAGTTACCAACGAAGCTATCGATCAAGCAGTCTCCATCATCCGCCAGCGCGTTAACTCACTCGGTGTTGCCGAATCTGAAGTAGCTGCGCAGGGAAGTGGAACTAATCGCCAGATTGTTATCTCTGTTCCTGGAGATACAGGACGTCGCGTAGTTGAGTTAGTTGGACAAACTGCAGAGCTTCGCTTTCGTCAGGTGTTGGCAACTGCTGCATCAACTGGTGCAGCCGATCCTGCTGCAACTCCAGCTACTGGAGTCAGCGCTGAAGTAAATGCAAAGTTTGCAGCCCTTGATTGCACAAAGGCTGAAAATCTCCAAGGCTCAGGTGCTGATGCACCAGAAGACACAATCGCTGCTTGCGATCGCGCTGGTGGAGCAAAATATATTTTGGCGCCAGCAGAAGTACTCGGTCGTCAGATTTCAAAGGCATCAGCAGGACTTGATGCACAAAGCGGTAGTGCTTGGTATGTAAGCCTTACTTTTAATGGTGAAGG
>JAPLBK010000062.1 GCA_026392775.1 Actinomycetota bacterium | reverse complement strand
TTTTAAAACCTTGACCATGTCTACGGCCGGTGCATCTGACTCTGTAATCGTCTCTTTGTAATACTTTCCAAGTCCATCATTTGTAACTCCACGCATGACTGTTACACCAGTCTTTGCAACGTTACTAAATTTAATAGTGTTGTTCTCACTTGCCCAAATTGCATCGGCTAAATCTAAACCGACCTTCTTGGCATCAACGTCGAAGGCTGCAACGAACTTGATGCTAGAGATGTGGTATCCCCCAACAACAGCGTGCATGAGCCCTGGTATCTCTTGATCAATGGCAGCGTCCTTGTAGTAGGTCACTCCTTGAACTAAAGAGTTGGCACAGTTTCCTACGCCAATTACTGCAACACGGATGTCGCCTTTACCGGTTGTTATGTTCACTCTATTTCCTCTCGGTTTTAATCATTTTTTCCAGCCAAGCAATCTCTCGATCAGCTGAGTCCAGTGAGTGACGTCGCCACTCCTCTAGATATTTATCGATTCCAATCGGTGACTTCTCGAGTTCACCGCGCAGAATCTCTGCTTTCTCCTTAAGGCGACGATGGCGTCCCTCAAGAATTCTTACTCTGTTCTTTGAAGATGTTGGGGAAAAAAATGCAAAGCGGATTTCAAAGCCTTCGTCGTCCCATGTTTCAGGACTAACCGTTTCTGTTAGGTTCTCAAAGCGAGCTTGACCTTTATCGGTAATGTCATAAACGATGCGCGAGCGCCGAGATGGAGAATCCACCACGCTCGCGCGAAATGGCCCAAAGATTGTGCCCATGCGCTTTCGAAGCTCATATCCATGAAGAGGGGTCTGGGATAAGAGACCAAGGAGGGCAAACTCAAGTGATTCACTGCGTGAGCGCATCGCTTACTCCCATCCACCTATCGGTTTATGTATCCATTCGATATATACAGCCGTAATCTATTGGGAGAGGTCTACAGGCGCAACTTGCAACACGCTCACGCTCAGATTTCACCTTCGCTTATGGTGTGGCGTACGCCGTAAAACCCACCGGCCCAGTTCTACCCTTTATTTAACGCCTACCGCCCTCGTGGTCGGCAAATACGGAGATCTGAAAGGACGTCAGCAATGTCGCTACTCTCATGGAAACTTCATGGAAACGGTAAGACCCTGTCCCCGGGCGCAGTTGTTTCAACAGATGAACGCCTTACATGGCCCCGCACTATCGGTGTGGGTCTACAACACATCGCCGCAATGTTTGGAGCTACTTTCCTCGTTCCAATCATTACTGGATTTCCCCCAACAACCACACTCTTCTTCTCCGGAATCGGCACTCTGCTATTTCTAGCCCTTACACAAAACAAGGTTCCTAGCTATCTAGGTTCATCCTTTGCTTTTCTCGCACCAATTGCTGCTGCTAAATCTGGTGGTGGAATGTCTACGGCTCTCGGTGGCGTAGTAGTCACAGGTTTGATCTTGGCTGCAGTTGGTCTCATTGTTCGCCAGGCCGGTATCGGTTGGATTAACTGGTTATTGCCTCCGATCGTAACTGGAACCATCGTTATGGTTATTGGCTTGAACTTGGCCGGTGCTGCTAAGAACAACTTCGTTGCAGGTCCCATGATCGGCATCATTACCTTGGCATCTATCGCATTAATCTCTGCGGCTTCTCGCGGCTTCCTCAATCGCATCAGCATCTTTGCTGGTCTAGTTGTTGGCTACGTCGTTGCCTTGATTCAAGGGGATGTGAAGACCGAAGCAATCACAGCTGCTAAGTGGGTTGCGCTGCCTTCATTTACAACTCCAACATTTGATGGCAAGGCAATCGTCTTGTTCCTACCTGTTGTGCTCGTACTCATCGCTGAAAACGTTGGACACGTTAAGGCAGTTGCAGCAATGACTGGCAAGAACCTTGATGATCAAATGGGCACAGCCCTTATGGCAGATGGTCTTGCTACTACTTTGGCTGGTGCCGGTGGTGGTTCAGGAACAACTACATATGCTGAAAACATCGGCGTTATGGCCGCTACTCGAGTCTATTCAACTGCTGCGTATTGGATTGCAGGAGTTGGCGCAATCGGACTATCACTTTCTCCAAAGTTTGGCGCAGTCCTTAGTGCCACACCAGTTGGTGCACTAGGTGGAGTTGGCGTTGCTCTATTCGGAATGATTGGCGTTCTAGGCGCTCGCATCTGGATTGAAGGCAAAGTTGATTTCTCTAACTCAACTAACTTGATCATCGCAGCATCTGCACTCATTATCGGTATCGCAGATATGTCATGGACTTAGCTGAGTACATCGTTGCCGCGATGATAATTATCTTGGCGCCTGGCCCGAGCGTTTTATTCGTAATCGCTCGGGCCATCGCCTGGGGTCGCACAGTTGCAGTCTTCACCGTTGCAGGAAATGTCTCCGGTTCCTTTGTCTTATCAGTATTTGTCGCCCTTGGTCTTGGCCCTATCTTGCAAAGATCAGATCTTGCATACAGCGCAGTGCAATGGGGCGGTGGGCTCTATTTAATCTATTTAGGTATTGATGCCATTAGGCAACGCAAAGCTCATGCATCGGATATGACCAATCAGGGAGATGTCTCCCCTACTGCCCTTCGTTCTATGCGAGATGGTTTTTGGGTTGGAGCACTAAACCCCAAGGCAATTGTTTTCTATGCAGCTGTTCTTCCTCAGTTCATTGATCGTGAAAAAGGGCAGATCACCTCACAGTTGATTTTGCTTGGCGCTATTTTCTCAATTCTTGCCTTCTTCTCTGATGGCACCTGGGGATTATTAGCAGGCACTGCGCGGGCATGGCTGGCCACTGATTCAAGCCGACTAGAAAAACTACGGGCAAGCGGTGGAAGCATCATGATTCTTCTGGGTCTGTCGGTTTTGTACTTAGCAATTGTCAGTGGCTAGAGCCACAATAGGCATATGAAAAAACCTCTCAAGCCTGCGCGCGAAAACATCTCCCCTTCAGATTTAACTTTTGGACTATCGACATGTAAGCGCTGTTTATGGGTTAAGTACTGGTACAAAGTCACCGCTCCTATGACCATGCCACTTGTTGGCACCTTGTCCTCACTTCAAGAAGAGTTCTTCCAACGCGCAGATATGCCAACTATTGATTCATCCCTTCGCCCTGGAACTGTTACAAAATGGGGCGAATTCGTGAAGAGCAAACCCATTCAAATCAATGGTCAGGACACACGCTGGCGCATATTAGGAAAATACGACCTTCTATCTACTAATGATGATGGCACAGTGGGATTAATTGATTGCAAAGTTTCAGATTCAGAGCGAGATAGTGGGGCTTTCTACTCACCTCAGTTAGAGGCGTATGCCTTTGCCTTAGAAAATCCAGCTGCTGGAAAAGCTGTGGAAGTTGCATCCATGGGCTTGCTTGTGTGGAAACCAACTCATACCGTTGGTGATAATCCTGATAACAGTGGCTTTGGTGTTTACCAAAAGTATGTTCTGGTTGAACGTGACCATGATAATTTCATGCGCGTTATTGCTGATTTCATCACAGTTCTTGAGGGCGAAATCCCGCAATTTGGGCCAACCTGCACCACCTGCCAATTCTTAACAACAAGAAATGGATTAGATCTTCTTTAGTCTTCCTCACCAGCAACATTGATATCTTCTGGCTTTGATTTTTTAGGAGAATACGTATCCACATATTCTTGGCCTGACATTGCTTGAATAACGTTCATGATTTGATCGGTGACATCGCGCAGATAGAGCAAATCTGTGGAATCACCATCAAAATACATGGGCTTTCCAAATTGCATTCCCACACGATGAAGATTAGGAATAACCTTTCCTGTGGGTTGAATCTTGTCCGTATTAGACATTGCCACAGGTATAACTGGTGCCCCTGAATCAATTGCTAAGCGGGCTATTCCGGTGCGACCTTTATAGAGGCGCCCATCAGGTGAGCGTGTACCTTCAGGATAAATACCTAGGCAATCTCCCTCGGCCAAAACTTTCAGACCAGTAATAAGGGCAGCTTCACTTCGTCGTCCGCCTGAGCGATCCACCGGAACCTGACCTAGCGCTATGAAGGTAAGTTTCTTGAGAAGACCTTTAGCTCCAGGTGAGGTGAAGTACTCGCTCTTTGCCAAGAAGGTAACTTTTCGTGGGACTACTAAAGGCATAAAGATTGAATCGCTAAAAGATAAATGGTTGGAGGCGATGATTACCGGGCCTTTTGCTGGAACATTGCGAAGACCTCTTACCTTGGGACGAAACCCGGCCATCAAAAAAGGTGTCAAGAACGCACGCAAAGTTGCATACGGCAGGTTGTTGAGCATGGCTCTAATTTAGTGGCTATTGCCAGATATGACACTATCTGAGGGTGAGCAATCCCCGTCCAGGCCCTGATGAGTTCGATGACGAGGAACTCATTCGCAGTGAATTTGATTCCATCGTCTCTGGCCTTTCCTTGGATGAATCCGCACCAACAAC
>JAPLBK010000065.1 GCA_026392775.1 Actinomycetota bacterium | reverse complement strand
TCATTATCTAAAAGCTCTGAGATCAGGCGCGAAACTGAAGTGACTTCATCCATGTTTAAAGGCTTTAATCCATCAACAACACAGATAAGCGTGCTGTGGTTACCAGCTTTTTGTATCTGAACTTCTTCTAAGAAAAATCCCACGTTTTCAACAGCTGGGGTGAGAAGTTCGGTCAATGAATCCTTGAGCGCCATGGATATTTCTGCTTTCTTATTAAGTTGTAGGAACAATTGTAACTAGAAAGATGCGAAAGTATCAATTCCCACCTTGAGGATTAAGGCCAGCGTAACAATAAGGAAAACCTTGCGCACTAGGACTGAGCCGCCCCGAATAGCAAGGCGTGAACCAATAACAGCACCCGTCACGTTTGCGGCTCCCAAGATTAAACCGAGCTGCCAAATAATTGCCCCATTTAAACCAAAAATCATAATGGCGCCAACATTTGTTGAGACATTTACTACCTTCGCAATTGCAGATGCAGTAATGAAGGCATATCCCAGAGATGCCACCAAAATCAGCATTAGAAATGATCCTGTGCCTGGTCCAAAGATTCCATCATAAAAACCGATAATTAATCCAGCTGCAATTGATATCTGGATTCGCCGTTTTGTGGCATGGCGCAGTAATTCAATTTTTCCTAAATCTGGTTTAAGCCATGTATATATGGCGACAACGATAAGAAGAATCAAAACAATCGGGCGCATGGATTGCGTAGGAATACGCGAAGCTAGAGATGCTCCAATAGCAGAACCGATAAATGCTGGAACTGCCATAGCTGCAAGAACTTTAAAATCTGGCTTTATTTGCCTGCGATAAAGGGCCGCAGCCGTTGTAGTTCCAAAGACAGATCCCAATTTATTAGTTCCAAGAACTGTGACCGTATCTGTTTTGGGCAAACCAATGAGAAGTGCTGGCAGTTGAATTAATCCCCCGCCGCCTGCAATTGAATCAATAAATCCTGCAAAAAACGAGGCAGAGATTAAAAAGAGCCCAGTTGCAAGCGTTAAGTCAGCAAACACTTTTCTAGGCTAACAACTTGGCAATTGTTGAAACTGCATCGGCAACTACAACTTCGCTCTTGTCCCCGCTCTTTCGAACACGAATTTCAACTTTGCCCTGAGCTAGCGCCTTACCAACCACAACAATTATTGGATTACCAATGAGCTCAGCGTCTTTAAACTTCACACCCGCACTTGCATCACGGCGATCATCGAGCATGACAGTGATGCCAGCAGCTTCTAGCTTTTGACCAATTTCAAGGGCGGTATCAAACGGAAGATCTTCTTTACCCGTGGCAACAATATGCACTTTGGCTGGAGCAATTTCTGCTGGCCAGTTAAGCCCAATTTCATCACTGGTTTGTTCGGCAATAGCTGCAACAGCACGTGAAACACCGATGCCGTAGGAACCCATTGTTACTACTTGGGATTTACCGTTGTGATCTAAGACTGTAAGACTCAATGCCTCTGCATACTTTCGACCAAGTTGGAAAATATGACCAATTTCAATTGCACGATCAATAATGATTTCAGTCTTGCACTCAGGACAGCTATCTCCGGCACGAACTTCAGCTGCCTCAACGTATGCATCAGGGGTGAAGTCACGGCCATTAACAACATAGCGTGCGTGATGATCCTTCTTATTTGCTCCACTTATCCATGAAGTTCCTGGTGCTACGCGTGGATCCGCTAGAAGCTTAACTCCAGATTTAGCAACATCCTGTGGTCCGATATAGCCCTTAACAAGAGTTGGGTGTTTAGCAAAGTCAGCTTCTTCAAAAACTCGAAGTTCATGAACACCACCAAGATTTTCTTGCAAGCGCTTCAAGTCCACTTCGCGATCACCCGGAACCAAAACTGCTAATGGTTTACCGTCGGCCATCAACATAATGTTTTTCAACGTATCAGCAGCGGTATATCCCCCACCAAATTGCGCGTTCATGAGATCAACAAGTGAATCAATAGTTGGAGTGTTTGGTGTGTTCAAAACTTCAAGTGCTGGTGTTGCAGAGGCGTCACCTGCTGGAACTTTAGTAACCATTGCTTCAACATTTGCAGCAAATCCACACTTTGGACACAGAACATATGTGTCTTCACCAGTTGAACATGGGGCCAAGAACTCCTCAGATTTAGAGCCGCCCATTGCGCCAGAGACAGCCTTAACAATGTTGTACTTCATTTCTAGGCGATTAAAGCAACTGACATAGGCATCACGATGCTTTTGATAGGAAAGCTCTAAACCTGCATCATCAATATCGAATGAGTAAGAATCTTTCATCACAAACTCACGTCCGCGGATGATTCCACTGCGAGGGCGTGCCTCATCACGATACTTGGTTTGAATTTGATAAATAGAAAGCGGAAGATCTTTATAGGATGAATATTCACCTTTAACCATCAATGTAAACATCTCTTCATGTGTTGGGCCTAGTAAATAGTCTGCGCCTTTACGATCTTGAAGGCGAAACAGGGATGGACCGTACTCTTCCCAACGATTGGTTGCTTCATATGCCTCACGTGGCAAGAGTGCTGGGAAATGAACTTCTTGAAATCCTGCTTTATCCATCTCTTGTCGAATAATATTTTCAACGTTGTGAAGTGTGATCACTCCAAGAGGTAACCAGGAGTAAATTCCAGCTGCAATTCGTCGAATATATCCCGCTCTTACTAATAAGCGATGGCTGGCAACCTCAGCATCTGCTGGGTCATCGCGTAATGTACGCAAAAAGAGCGTAGACATTTTTAGCATGTAGTGAGCCTACCGAACATCAACAGAGGGTTGCCCTGAAGCAACGCCCGCGGCTTCCATTTCTTCGGCTAATCGCATCGCTTCTTCAATTAAAGTTTCAACGATTTGAGCTTCCGGAACAGTTTTTATAACTTGGCCCTTAACAAATATCTGGCCCTTGCCATTTCCTGATGCAACTCCAAGATCTGCTTCGCGTGCCTCTCCTGGGCCATTAACAACACAGCCCATAACAGCAACGCGCAAAGGAACTGTCATTCCTTCCAATCCAGCTTGAACCTTTTCTGCCAGTGAATACACATCAACTTGGGCACGTCCACAAGAAGGACAAGAAACAATTTCTAGTTTGCGTTGACGAAGATTGAGTGATTCTAGAATTGAGATTCCGACCTTGACTTCTTCAACTGGTGGGGCTGAAAGGGAAACACGAATTGTGTCGCCAATTCCTTCTGCTAACAAAATTCCAAAAGCAGTTGCTGACTTAATTGTTCCTTGAAAAATTGGACCGGCTTCAGTCACACCTAAATGCAATGGATAGTCACACTTTGCAGCAAGGATGCGATAAGCATTGACCATAGTTACAGGGTCATGGTGCTTAACAGAGATTTTAATATCTGAAAAACCATGCTCTTCAAATAGTGAGGCTTCCCATAGAGCTGATTCAGCTAAAGCTTCTGGTGTTGCTTTGCCATACTTTGCAAGAAGGCGTGGATCTAATGAACCAGCATTAACGCCAATACGAATTGGAATTCCAGCATCCCCTGCAGCTTTTGCAACTTCTTTTACTTTGTCATCAAATTGCTTGATGTTGCCAGGATTTACTCGAACTGCGGCGCAGCCGGCATCAATAGCCGCGAAAATATATTTAGGTTGAAAGTGAATATCTGCAATAACTGGAATCTGTGATTTCTTAGCAATCTGGGCCAACGCATCAGCATCATCTTGACTTGGCACGGCAACGCGCACGATCTGACATCCTGAAGCGGTTAACTCTGCAATCTGCTGCAAAGTTGCATTCACATCTGCTGTGAGAGTTGTGCACATTGATTGCACGCTGACCGGAAAATCACTTCCAACGCCAACTTTGCCCACCATCATCTGACGCGTCTTTCGGCGAGGTCTCAACGTTGGAGGTGGTGCGCTTGGAATTCCTAAATCAACCATGGCGCTATTGTGCCGTAAGAATGCACGTTGTGCTAAAGATTAAGTATGACTGGATTAACGATGTCTGCAATCAGGAGCAGAACCGTAAGGGCTGCCAGGATAACGAAGACAACCATGGTGATTGGGGTCAGCAAAGTCACATCAATTGCTTCCGGGCGTGCTCGGCCACGAAGGCGCGCAATAAATGCACGAATCTCATCGGCAATAGCAACTGCCATATGGCCACCATCAAGTGGCAATATAGGTAATAGATTAAACAGGCCAACGAAGATATTTAAACTAGCAATAATTAAAATAAATGTTGATAGACGCTCAGTTATCGAAAGTGCATCACTACCAACTGCCTGTCCAGATACTCGTGCAACACCAACAACACCAACTAAACCATTTGGATCGCGGGTTTCCCCAGATACGGCCTGTCCCCACAGTGCAGGGATTTTTGAGGGAAGCTTTATGAGTGACTTAACGCTTTGAACTAAGAAATCCTTGGTAACAATCCCTGCGTTCTTTATGGAAGTAACAAGGTCAGAGCGCTTGATGCCGACATCATTAATGATTCCAAGCACATAGCGCTCTGTGCCATCAATAGTTTCTAGCTTAGCCGAAGCAGTGATTGTGACTTGCTCTCCACCACGCTCAATCAATAAAGTCAGAGGAGCGCCATTGGAGTTACGAATTATCTGCACATCCTTATACCAATTATCAACTTGCTTGCCATTAATAGATAGAACTTCATCTCCAGCAAGGATGCCTGCAGATTGCGCAGCTGATCCTTTGACCACTTCATTAATAGTTGGAAGGAGTTGATTAGTACCCACGCCAGCAAAAAGAACGAAGAGAAGAATGTAGCCAAGAACAAAATGAAGAAAAGAGCCCGCGCCAAGCACAATTAACTTCTTTGAAGATTTGGCTGTATAGAAAGCACGTGACTCTTCACCCTCAGGCATCACATCATTTGGCGTCATGCCTTCAATCTTGCAATAGCCACCTGCAGGAATCGCTTTAAGACCAAACTCAGTTTCACCCCGCTTAGTTGACCAAATCCGTGAACCAAAGCCTAAGAAGAATTCGCTGACCTTCATTCCATAGCGTTTAGCGGTGAGGTAATGGCCAAACTCATGAATCATGACAGAGAGAAGTAAGGCGGCAATAAAGCCAAGAATTCCGATGATCTGCATTATGGGGCCAATCGTAGTAGATGTGCTTGTGCACGTGTGCGAGCATCATCTTCTAGGGCACTGACATCAGCTAAATCCCTGAGAGTTTTCGGTGAATCTTTCTCAAGATCTTGCACAACGGCGTTAATTACTTCAATAATAGATTTAAACTCCAGCTTCTCTGATATAAATGCACCAACTGCCGCCTCATTAGCAGCATTAAATATCGCAGGCAATCCACCACCAATTTCACCGCAGTGGCGCGCTAGATCAACACTTGGAAATTGTCTGGCATCAATAGGTGCAAAGCTCCATGAATGTGAGGTTGACCAATCAATCGGCGGAGTTGAATGACTCAATCGATCTGGCCAGTTCATTGCATATGCAATGGCACCTCTCATATTTGGTGGACTGGCCTGGGCAATAGTTGAGCCATCATTGAATTCAACAAGTGAGTGAACAACAGATTGTGGGTGAATCACAGCTTCAATGCTTGCGTATGGCAAATCAAATAAATAATGCGCCTCAATGATTTCAAGACCCTTATTCACAAGGGTTGCTGAGTTAACCGTAACAACAGCCCCCATTGACCATGTCGGATGCTTAAGTGCATCTTCCACAGTAATTCCATCAAGATTAGCACGATCTCTAAATGCTCCCCCACTTGCAGTTAAAACAATCTTCTTTATCTCAGATTTCTTACCTGCTAATGCAGACTGAAAAATCGCACTATGCTCAGAGTCAACAGGAATAATCTGATGCTCTCTAGCTCTGGACATAACTAATTCTCCAGCAGCCACTAGTGATTCTTTATTGGCAAGAGCAAGCGTGTTACCGGCATCTAGGGCTGCAAGGGTTGGGCCAAGACCAATTGAACCGCTTATGCCATTAACCACAACATCACAGTTAATTGCTGCAATCTCTGTCGAAGCTTTGGCTCCGTCAATAACTCTCACTCCGGGTAAAGCTTGGCGAACTACATCTGCATTATTTACAACACCAACATGTGAGACTTTAAATTGCTTAGCCTGGGCGATAACTAATTCTGGGTTACTTCCTGCCGATGAAATTGCCACAACTTTAAATAGCTGCGGATTACTTGCAATGACTTCAAGGGCCTGAACACCAATTGAGCCTGTTGAGCCCAAAATAACTACATCACGCATTTATCGATCCAGAAGATTTTGTGTTGGGGAGTACTTAGTTCCTGAACGGCGTTTTGCAATCGCACTCAGCGCCTCTAAAACAACTCGGTTCGCCAAAATTGCTGTTATATCCGCACTATCAAAAGCAGGTGCAACTTCAACAACATCAATACCCACAATAGGTAGTTCAAGACAGATTCTGCGCACAGACTCTAAAAGTTCACGGCTAGTCATTCCCCCTGGTTCAGGAGTTCCTGTTCCTGGAGCCATCCCTGGATCAACGACATCGATATCTACAGATAAGAAAACGCCATCGCACTCATTGGTTAGAATCGAAAAAGATTCATCTAAGACAGTATTGAGTCCGCGGTGGTGAATCTCAGTCATTTCATATGAGCGCATTCCTTGATCGCGCATCCAATCTAGGGTCTTTGCATCTGGCCAATAGCCGCGCAAACCTAACTGTAAGAAACGATCGCCACGCACTGTTCCTGTGTCAATTAAGCGACGCATAGGTGTGCCATGACCAACTAATGCTCCCCATTGATCTTCGCCGGTATCGGCATGTGCATCAAAGTGAATCATTGAAATCTTGCCCATACCACGATGACGTACGATTCCGGCAACATCAGCAGATGCAATTGAATGATCTCCACCAAGAATTACGGGAATTGCACCTGCTCGTGAAATCTTTTCTGTAGCTTGAGCTAATACTTCTAGCGAGGCAACTAAATCACTACCGGGCATTAATAGATCTCCCGCATCGACAACTTTCATTTCCTTTAAGGCATCAATGCGCAAAGCTAAATGTGGACGCTCAGCATCATGCGATAGATAGTCGCCTCCGCGTATTGCTTGAGGACCAAACTTTGCACCGGATCGATGTGATGTCCCGCTATCAATGGGTGCGCCAACAATGATCACATCAGCATCGGCATAGGTCGAAGGAATATCTAAATCACAGCGCTCAATTCCAAGAAATGTGAAATCGGGGCCATACATATTGCCGTGATTAACCATGGCTTAAGAATAGAGGTAAAGCTTAAGAATCAAAGCCCAAGCCCAATACATCCAGCAATCTCAGCCATAAATTGCGCTTACCTTGATTTTGATCAGCCCTATTAATTGACCACTGCGTAATTCGGATGAAAATAAACTTAAAAGGCTCAGGTGGGAATGGTAACGGCTTCTTTCGAACCATCTTTAAACGAGTGCGTTCGTTATCAACCTTATCCAGAAGATCCAACATTACTTGCGCACCAAATCGAGTCGAGCCAACACCAAGTCCGGTATAGCCCAATACATAGGCCACTCGCCCACCATAAGCCTTGCCCCAAAATGGTGAGAACCGCGAGCATGTATCAATTGCTCCACCCCAACCATGGGTGAACTTAATTCCCTTTAATTGTGGAAAGGTTTCTAAAAATGCCTGCGCTAAATGCGCATAAGTTTCAGCATCTGATTCATATTCTTGGCGCACTTTGCCGCGGAAATTATAAATAGCATCATAGCCACCCCACAAAATCTCGTTATCTTTTGTTAAGCGATAGTAATGAAATTGGTTTCCAGCCTCTGATAAACCTTCACGACCTTTCCAACCAATAGATTTCATCTGCTCTTTTGTTAATGGCTCTGTGACTAATTGAAAGTCATAGACAGGAACAACATATTTATGGGCACGCTTGACTAGTGATTTAAAAATATTTGTAGCTAGAGCAACCTTTTGGGCATAGACGCCCCCATATGGAGTGTGCACAATCATTGCGCCACTTGTGCGCTCTAACCATTCAACATGAGTGTTCTCGAAAATCTTGACACCTAACTTCAAACATGCTCTTTCTAATCCCCAGACCAATCTGGCTGGATCTACTAAAGCAGTTCCATCTGGATCCCATAGCGCCGCTTTAGATAACGGTGAATTAACACGTGCTTGTATTTCTTCTTGACCTAAAACTTCAACATGATCTCCAAAAGAGTTACGAAGATTTGCCTCATCTACTAAGCCTTGAATCTGCCACTCTTCATTGGCAATTCGTAGCTCGCCCGTCCATTCAAATTGGCAGTCAATCCCATATCGTTTGATAGTTTCTTCAATGAGATCTAAATTCTCTCGGCCCAAGCGTTCAATAACGGCCATCTCATCTTTAAATCTGCTGTATCCATTCATAAAGCCGTGGGTCAATGAGTAGCTACAAAATCCACCATTTCGCCCTGAGGCACCCGCGCCAGTTTCGCGTTGCTCAACAATGATTACTTCGCGTTCTGGATTCTGTTCTTTTGCAATTAATGCAGTCCATAAACCGGTATAGCCAGCACCCACCACACACAAATCTGTGGTGACATCACCAATTAGTGTTGGATTTGGTTGTGGTTCAAGGGGATCTTCATCCAGCCAATACAAAGCCGGCTGCATCTGTGACACAGCGCAGATTTTTCTTAAACAACCTGTAGTTCGTTGTGGACTAGCGAAATATTAGCGGGTTTTCTTGCGTTTTACTAGTTGACTCGCAATAACTATGGCTAATGCCAAGAAAAACATCGCAGAACCAATCACATTAGCCTGTGCTGGAATTCCACGCGCAGCAGAAACGTAGACAAACTTAGGGAAAGTGATCAGGGTTCCGGAGTTGAAATTAGTAATAATGAAATCGTCAAAGGAAAGGCTAAAAGCCAGCAAGGCTGCCCCTGCAATTCCAGGTGCTACTAATGGCAAAGTAACTCGGCGGAAAGTTTCGATTTCATTGGCATAAAGATCCATTGCAGCTTGTTCAAGACGTGGGTCAAGTGATGCAATGCGGGCCTTAACTGTTACAACTACAAATGAAATACAAAACATTACGTGAGCAATAACTGTTGGCCAGAAGCCTGGATTGATTTTAAATACTAAGAATAGTGAAAGGAGTGAGGCACCAAGAACAATCTCAGGTGTTGCCATCGGTAAAAAGATGAGCAAGTTTGAACTAGAACGACCCTTGAACTGATAGCGCCCAATAGCAAAGGCAATCATCGTGCCAAGAATCGTTGAAAATGTAGTAGCCAATAAACCAATTTTTATTGAGTTTCCAAGTGCGTTACACACTTCAGGGGCTCCACAAGGGTTTTGCCAATTACTTAACGTGAAGCCCTTCCAGATTAAATTGCTTTTTCCTGAGTCATTAAATGAGAAGACAAATGTGTAAGCAACTGGGATAAAGAGGTAAGTGAAACCAAAGATCATATATATGCGCAGCAAATTGCGCCCAAACCAACGGGAGAATCGAGCCTTAGCTGGGATGGTTGGGATGGATGCGTCCCTAACTTTTTGGCTCATACCAACTCCTCCGTTCCGGCTTTACGAATATACAAAGTGACAAGAATCAAGATCGCTGCCATCAGCGTGAAGGAAAGCGCAGCTGCCGTTGGATAATCAACAATCTTGAAATAGCGTGACTCAATCACATTGCCAATCATCTTGGTATTAGGACTTCCCAAAATCGCGGCGTTCACATAGTCACCTGCAGCTGGAATAAATGTAAGAAGAGTTCCGGCAACTACACCTGGCAGAGAAAGCGGAACTGTCACGCAGCGAAATGCTGTTATTCCATTGGCATAGAGGTCACCGGCAGCTTCAATTGTCCGCGGGTCAATACGCTCTAAAGATGCATAGAGTGGCAAAGTCATAAATGGCAAGAAGTTATATGTCATACCTGCAACCACCGCTACTGAAGTTGATGTCAGTGTGGTCTGCTGCCCAATGATGTGCAGGTTACGTAGGCCTGGAACAACGAAACCCTCTTCACCAAGAATCTGCTTCCAAGCAATAGTACGAAGTAGGAAAGAAGTAAAGAAAGGTGCAACGACTAATACAAGAAGAATATTTTTGAATTTTCCTGATTTAAAGGCAATTGCATAGGCCAGTGGATAAGCAATAGCTAGAGCAAATACTGTGGCTAAAGTTGCGTAAACAAATGACCGAGCAAACTGTTCTTTGTTATCTACAAATGCCTGGATGTAGTTACTAAAGGCCAGAGTTTGTTCGTATTGACCTGTATCTCCACCTTTAACTGGCGTCTGAGTCGAAGTTTGAGCCAGGTTAATAATTGGCAGGATAAAAAAAGTAAAAAGAAAGGCAAAACCTGGGAAAAGGAGCAGGTAAGGAGCACGTACCTTTGGAAAGGACACGTTATTGCTCCTCTAATTCCTCAGGATTAACTTCAGTACCGGCGTCAATATCCTCATCGCCACGCAAACCAAATGTGAATGTTGGTTCCCACGAGATATTTACCTCATCACCTTTATCAAATGGTGCAACTCCATCGTCATTTTGTTCAAAGACCATCACTTCCTGGCCCCATGGCATTGCAACGACGTATTGCGTGCTTACGCCAATATATGAAACATCTTCGATGTGTCCGCCAGTTAAAGTGTTGCCTTTCACCGGAGTTCCAAGGCGAGAAATTCTAAACTTCTCTGGCCGAATTCCTGCATAGAGTGAGTTATCAACTGCGTGACTTCGCTTTTTGGGCATTGAAATCCTCTGACCAAAGAGATCGACAACTAAATTATCTCCATCATTGCCATCGATTTTGCCTTTAATCAAATTAGATTGACCTAGGAAGTTGGCAACAAAAGCTGTCTCTGGATTGTCATACAAATCTGCTGGAGAGCCCATCTGCTCAATCTTTCCCTCATTCATAACAGCAATCGTGTCAGCCATTGTCATGGCTTCTTCTTGATCATGTGTTACGTGAACGAAAGTTAAACCAACTTCACGCTGTATCCACTTGAGCTCTATCTGCATCTGTCGACGGAGTTTAAGATCCAGTGCACCTAGCGGTTCATCAAGAAGCAGCAACGCCGGACGATTAACAATAGCGCGCGCAAGTGCGATGCGCTGTTGTTGACCGCCAGATAACTGTGTTGGCTTGCGCTCTGCTAAATGCGGGAGCTCAACAAGGTTTAAAACCTTATCAACCTGTTCCTTGACATCTTTAATTCCGCGACGGCGCAAACCAAAGGCGATATTTTCAAAGATAGTTAAATGTGGAAATAATGCATAGTTTTGAAAAACTGTATTGATAGGGCGTTGATATGGACGGGTAGTTGTTATGTCCGTATCACCCAAGTGAATACTTCCGACAGTTGGTTCTTCTAAACCTGCGACCATTCGCAACGTTGTTGTTTTGCCGCAACCTGATGGTCCAAGGAGAGCAAAAAATGAACCCTTAGGAATAGTAAGTGTTAAGTCATCGACAGCCTTAAAGTCACCGTATGACTTCGTAATGCGAGTTAGACGTAGATCTCCTCGTGCAGAGATTGCATCCAATGACACTAGTTGCCTTGTGCCTTCTGGAAAGCCTCTGACCACTTGGTTTCTTCATCTGGTGTGAGTGAGCGGAAGATGTGCAAACGAGATGCAGTCTTTTCTGTTGGGAAAATGTATTCAGAATTGACCAACTCTGGTGCAATCTTTTCCATAGCTGCTTGAGCACCCTTTACTGGACATACATAGTTAACGTATGCAGCAACCTCTGCAGCAATCGCAGGGTCGTAGTAGTAATTAATAAGAGTTTCAGCATTCTTCTTACCATCAGCAGATGCAGTTGATGGAATCATCAAGTTATCACCTGAAATAGTTCCACCTGATTCTGGAATAGCAAAGTCAAACTTTCCCTCATTTTCACTGGAAAGAATGAACATATCGCCTGACCAGCCAATAACTGCAGTTGCATCCCCAGAAGTAAGGTCCTGTGCGTATTCATTACCCTTGACCCCGCGAATCCATCCATCGGCGATCTTCTTAGCCATAAAATCAACTGCATTCATAAACTCATTTTCAGTTACCTTTGTAACATCGACACCTTGGGCTAACAAAATAACTCCAATTGTGTCACGCATTTCAGTAAGCACAACAATCTTGCCCTTATTTTGTGGAGCAAAAAGTTCATCTAGTGTATGAATTCCCTTTGGATTCTTTTGTACGTTCCAACCAAAACCAGCCATGATGCCCTGCCATGTGAGTGATGATTCACGGTTTGGATCGAAGGAAGGTGAGGCTAATGAATCAAGAATATTTACCTTGTTTGGAACATTTGCTGTATCAAATTTTTGTGTGTAGCCAAGACGTAGCCAACGTGCAGCCATCCAGTCCGTTGGTGTAACAACGTCATAGCCAATATCCTCTCCAAGCTTAAGCTGCGCTTGAACTTTTCCAAAGAATTCATCGTTGTCGTTGTAATCTTCGAAATACTTAGCTGTAAGTCCAGTTTGTGTCATAAATTTTTCTAGAGTTGGGTACGTCTTTGTCTTATCGTCATAATCTAAATACAACGGCCAGTTACCCCAACGAACAGTCTTTGCATCACCACCAGTAGATGACGCTCCACCGCCACACGCTGCAAGAAGTCCTGCTGCACCCAATCCACCTGCTCCTGCTAGAACAGCACGGCGTGAAATCTGCGTTCCAAGAATTGAACGCGCTTCCGGTGATAGTGAACGCTCTTGTGACATTGATGTGCTCCTTAGTGATTCGGGGTCTATGGGCGAAATACTACGCCCCAAGGTTGGTCATGACGTGCTTGATCCTTGTGTAATCTTCAAATCCATAGCCAGAAAGATCCTTGCCATAACCCGAGCGCTTGAAACCTCCATGGGGCATTTCGGCGACAACAGGGATATGGGTATTGATCCAGACACAACCAAAGTCAAAGGCTTTTGCCATTCTCATCGCACGGCCGTGGTCCTTGGTCCACACGCTAGATGCCAAGCCATACTCGACCCCGTTGGCCTTTGAAATCGCATCGGCTTCATCGCTAAATTTTTGAACAGTAATGACTGGACCAAAGATTTCGCTCTGAATCATCTCGTCATCTTGCTTCAAATCGGCAACAACTGTTGCTGGGAAGAAGAAACCTGGCTTATCTAGCGCGCTTCCACCTGTCATGACTCTGGCATGAGAAGGAAGGCGATCAAAGAATCCACTGACACGAGCTAACTGGTTGGCATTATTAACTGGCCCTAAGAAAACATCTTCTGCAGGGGAGCCAATAGAAATGCCCTTAGCCTGCTTCGCCAAAAGTGCCACAAAATCATCATAAACACTGGCTTCAACCATGACTCGCGTTGCAGCAGTGCAGTCCTGGCCAGCGTTGAAATAACCAGCGATGGCAATGCCTTCAGCTGCAGCAGCTAAATCTGCATCTGCAAAAACAACGACAGGAGCTTTGCCACCGAGTTCAAGGTGCACTCGCTTAAGTTGTGTGGCTGCAGATTGAGCAACTTGTATTCCAGCACCTACTGAACCTGTAATTGAAACCATGTCAGGGCGTTTGTGTTCGACAAGCATGCGTCCAGTCTCACGTTCACCGCAAACAACATTGAAAATACCTGCTGGTAAAAACTCTGACATCACAGTTGCCATCCACACTGTTGATGCAGGAGTTGTGTCACTTGGCTTTAAAACAACAGTGTTACCTGCAGCAATTGCCGGAGCCCACTTCCACACAGCCATCATCATCGGGTAGTTCCACGGTGTTACTTGTCCAATAACTCCCA
>JAPLBK010000118.1 GCA_026392775.1 Actinomycetota bacterium | reverse complement strand
TCATTGACCCGTACTGGTTTGTGGGACTGCAAAATAACTTGTGCAGCATCACGAATGATGGTGTTAGAGGCAAGCTCTGGCCCATCTGTGGCTTCACCTGGCTGGGCTTTTCTTGCTAAGTGCTTAAGGGTTAACACATGTGATTTAGCAATATCGCGCACGAAGTTAGCCACGTAGTCATCTGCTGGATTAGCTACTAGATCTTCTGGCGTTCCGATTTGGACGATTGCGCCATCTCGCATGATTGCAATGCGATCTCCCACTTTTACAGCCTCAGATAGATCATGTGTAATAAAGACCATCGTCTTGCCGAGCTCGTGGTGCAGACGAATAACTTCTTTCTGCATATCACGGCGAATAAGTGGGTCAAGGGCCGAGAACGGTTCATCTAGGAAAAGAACTTGTGGGTCAACGGCCAACGCACGTGCTAAACCAACGCGCTGCTGCATACCACCAGAGAGTTGTTCTGGGTATGCATGTGAGTAGCCTTGCAAGCCAACGAGTTCAATAACTTCATTTGCACGCTTATGTCGATCAGCTTTATTAACACCATTAATTTCAAGAGAGTAAGCAATGTTGTTGATGACATTGCGATGGGGCAATAAACCAAAGTGCTGAAAAACCATTGAAAATCTCGTCTTGCGTAGTTCGCGAAGGCGGGCATTATCAACTTTTAAAATATCTTCGCCTTCAAATGTCATTGAACCTTGAGTCGGCTCAATCAATCGAGTCATGCAGCGAACAAGAGTTGATTTACCGGATCCTGAAAGACCCATCACCACAAATACTTCACCTGGGGCAACATCGAATGAAACATCGCGGACCGCAATAGTGTTACCGGTCTGTGTGCGAAGCTCTGAACGAGAAAGGTTTACTAATGGTGAGCCGACTACCTTGTCAGCGTTGGCGCCAAAAACTTTCCAGAGATTCTTTACAGAAATCATTGGTGCGCCAGAAGCCATTTATCCGTCTCCCCCATCTGAAAACCAACCAGATTTACTAGGAGCATTGTTAGTCCAAATGTGTTTGATTTCAAGGTATTCGCCCAAACCATGCTCACCTAATTCACGGCCAATGCCAGATTGCTTGTATCCGCCCCATTCAGCAGCTGGCTTATATGGTCCAAAGTCATTGACCCAGATTGTTCCGTGGCGAAGCGCGCTAGCTACGCGAGCAGCTTTGTCTGCATCCTTTGACCACAGACCACCGGAGAGACCAAAAGGAGTGTCATTAGCAATAGCAATTGCTTGAGCCTCAGTATCAAAAACTTCCACTGTCATAACAGGACCAAAGGATTCATCTTGCACGCAAAACATTGTTGTATCGCAATTATCTAGAACTGTTGGCAGGTAATACCAGCCATTGGCATGCTCGCTCTTTTCACTGCGCTTTCCGCCCACTAATAATGTGGCACCTTCAGCAACGCCTTTTTCAACATACTCAGTAACACCCTCTAGGTGCGACTTACTAATAAGTGGTCCAGTCTCAGCGGTTAAATCCGCTGGTCCACCTAGACGAATCTGCCCAGCTCTGCGCACAATCTCTTTAACTACGCGATCATGAATGGAGCGCTCAACAATTAAACGTGTTCCGGCAGAACAGACTTGGCCTGAGTGCAAAAAGGCTGCAGTTACTGCGTTATCAATTGCTGCATCTAGATCTGCATCAGCAAAGATAATATGTGGATTCTTTCCACCTAGCTCTAACGCTAAGCGCTTAACCGTTGAAACTGCTGCCTTCATAATTGTTTGACCAGTATTTAAGCCGCCAGTGAAAGAAACCATGTCCACGCGTGGATCATTAATTAATTGATTGCCAACAACAGAGCCTGGACCCAAAACTAGGTTTGCAACACCTTGAGGTGTGCCAGCCTCTTCTATGGCGTGCATCAGCGCAATAGCACTTTGCGGAGTTAACTCTGAAGGTTTAATAATGAAAGAACATCCAGCCACTAAGGCTGGTGCGACTTTCCAGGCAATTTGAAGTAGTGGATAGTTCCATGGACCAATGAGTGAACACACACCTAGAGGCTCATGGACGATGCGGCTATTAACATGGGAAATACCCACATCTACAACGCGATCATGTTGCTTTAAACCAAGGGAGGCAAAATGGCGGAAAGTAGCAATAACATCGGCAATGTCATATTCAGCTTCAATGATGCGCTTTCCTGTGTCATCACTTTCTTTTTTAGCAATTGCTTTTAGGTCACGCTCTAATAAATCAGCAATCTTTGCAACTAACGCACTTCGCTCAGCAAAGCTCCATGATGTAAAGATGCCTGAATCAAAAGATGTGCGGGCGGCAGTGATGGCATCTAGAACGTCATCTTGTGTGGCCTGTGAAACGGTTGCGACAACACTTTGATCATGCGGGCTGTGCACATCGTGTGCCCCACCATCTGATGCTTGCTTCCAAGCACCATCGATATAGAGCGTTGCAACCATTTACTTAATCTAGTTGGCTCTTGCGCTTTGCTACAAACTCATCGAGTTCTTGCTTCATACGTGGATCCATCTCTGGTTGCACATACTCTTCAAGCTTCTTCACATAAATCTCGGAGGCGCGTATTTTCGTGTCCTTTGCCCCTAGTCGCATCCAGCGCTCATAGTTATCGCTATTTGTTAAAAATGGACGATAGAAACAGTCACGGAATCGCTCCATGGTGTGGGCAGCTCCTAGGAAGTGACCACCATGGCCTACTTCAACATGAGCATCAAAGGCTAGGGATTCAACGTTAAATTCAAGGGGAGTGAACTCAGTCATCAGAGATTGAAGGATTTCGATGTCTACAACGAACTTCTCATAGCAAGAGACAAGTCCGCCCTCTAACCAGCCCGCTGTATGCATCACCCAGTTGGTGCCAGATAAGAATGTAGGCATCATCGTCATCATTGTTTGATAAGCAGATTGTGCGTCCACTGTTTGTGATGAGTTCAAGCCGCCGCCCCCACGGAAAGGAAGGTTAAAGCTACGTGCGATCTGGCCAGTGCAGAGCAGACCAATACCCGACTCGGGAGTTCCGAAATGAGGTGAACCTGATAGCATATCAAAGTTTGAAAGAAATGAACCAAAGACAATGGGGCATCCTGGGTTAAGCGCCTGAGCAAGTGCAATACCGGTTAACGCTTCAGCGATTTGTTGAGCCAAAGTTGCTGGAATTGTCACTGGACTCATTGCGCCCATCAGTAAGAATGGTGTGACTACAACTGGCTGACCTGCAAGAACATATTCACGCAAAGAATCCAGCATGCGATCATCCCAGCGAAGTGGAGAATTACAGTTGATGAGAGAGATTAGTGCTGGAGTGTCTTCAATTGATTTACGACCACCGAAGATAATTTCAGAGATTGCAATAACATCTTTTGCGTTCTGCGCAGTTACAACGTTACCCATAAAGAACTTATCGGTCAGAGTTGCTGCTGCATATGCCATATCTAAGTGTCGTGAATCAAGAGATAAATCATTAGGCTCACAGACAACACCGCCAACGCTATCTAGCGCGTCATAGCTTTGAGCTAACTTGCAAAAATTCTCATAGTCCTTAAAAGTCGCATCGCGGCGAACATCGCCTTCGCGAACAAATGGTGGGCCATACACACCACCGAAGACCATTGAGTCTCCACCAATTTGAACATTGTTTTTTGGATTACGTGCTTGCAAATTGAACTGGCTTGGAGCTTTGGCAACTTGCTCCAAAATCCACTCAGGATCGAATTTAACGTTATCGCCTTCTACAGTTTGTCCGTTTTCGCGCAACAGGTCGATTGCCCATGGGCTCATGAACTCGATACCGATTTCCGAAACGATCCGCTTCCAACCCAGGGTCAGCGTTACCATCGATTCTTCGCTCAAGATTTCATAGCGGGGCATCTTGTTAATAAAGCTCACGGTTAATTCCTCACCTGTAGTAGTAGTTCGATATTAATAGCGCCGTGGCGCTATTGACCAAGAACACGCACGAGAATACTCTTAAGTTATGGAACTATGGTTCCATATGGTGGAACCTTGTAAGGAGGTGTGAGATGGCTGAACTTCATAGCGGCACGCAAGCAATTGATCGCGCATCTGCACTCTTAATTCACATTTTGGACTCACATACGCCCCCACTTCTTACTGAACTTGCTCGCATTTATGGATTACCGAAGAGCACAACTTCTCGAATCTTAAGTGCACTTGAGCGCCAAGGATTATTGTTGCGCGATCGCAACGGTGCCTATATCGCCGGTTCAGTTCTCACTCAGTTTGCTCGTGGACAAAACCACGACTCCATTCTTGTTACGCGCATGCACTCAATTTTAGAAGTTCTAGCTAATAGAACTGGTGAGACCTCTAACTTGGCAGTTCCAGGCAATGGTGACCTGAAGTTAATCGATCAAGTAGATGGTCAATACCTCTTATCTGCAACTAACTGGATTGGTAAATCTGTTCCTTATCACGCATCAGCTCTTGGAAAAGTTCTACTTGCCTACGCTGCCGTTGCTATTCCAGCTGGACGTTTAGAAAAGCGCACAGCAAAGACCATTACCTCTCGCACCAAACTTCTAGAAGAGTTGGAGGTTGTGCGCAAAAAAGGTTACGCCCTCATCATTGATGAGTTAGAAGAGGGTTTAGTAGCGGTAGCAGCACCTATCCGCGAGCACGATGGCCGCGTAGTTGGTGCAATTTCAGTTTCTGGTCCATCAACTCGATTGACTCAGAAAGATTTAATCAAGATTGGTGAGATGATCATTGATGAGATCTCAACACTTCAAGTAAACCACGATGGAAAGATAGGTGCGGCATGACACATGACGAGATTATCAAAGCTCTCTTTGACGAAACCCTTGTCGGAAATGCTCCAGCAGTTCTCGAACTGACTAATCAAGGCATTGCAGATGGAATGACGCCTGGTGCCATTCTCTTTGATGCTCTAATTCCTGCATTGGAAGAGGTCGGTGCACGTTTTGAGCGCGGAGATTTCTTCGTTCCAGAGATGCTTATTTCAGGAAAGGCGATGTCAGGGGCGCTCAATGTTTTGCGCCCATTGCTTGCTGAGACTGGTGCTGAAACCGTTGGAACATACTTGATGGGCACAGTCAAGGGCGATGTGCACGATATCGGTAAGAACCTCGTCAATATCATGCTCGAAGGTGCCGGCTTTGAAGTTATTGATCTAGGTGTGCAGGTTCCACCAGAGAAATTCGTTGCCGCAATTATTGAGCACAAGCCAGACATTGTTGGTATGTCAGCGTTCTTAACAACAACAATGCCAATGTTTAAGGTCAACATTCATGAAATTACTAAAGCTGGTCTACGTGATCAGGTAATCATCATGGTGGGTGGCGCACCAGTTACTCAAGAATATGCCGATGTTGTTGGAGCCGATGGCTTTGCAGCAGATGCATCTACTGCAGTACGTATTGCTAAAGATCTCATTGCTAAAAAGCGCGCAACGGTTTCTGTATAAGGTCCAAATATGTTAAAAAAACTACTACCTTTTGTTGAGCATGTCTTAAAGAAACCCGTATGGGACTGTCGCATGTGCGGACAATGTGTCCTGCACTCAACAGGTATGACCTGTCCAATGACATGTCCAAAGACTCTTCGCAACGGACCATGCGGTGGTGTTCGCGAAAACGGTAACTGTGAAGTTATTCCAGATATGCAATGTGTGTGGCTTAAGGCATATGATCGAAAAGTCTATCTGCCCTTGCCAACTGTGTGGAAGGACCACTTCAACGAGCTACGTCCTCCAGTAGATATGCGCCTTCAAGGATCTTCATCATGGATTAATTTGGTTACAAAGCGCGATCAACAAACACCTGCTGGTTGGTCAACAACAGATGAGTCGCACTAATGTCACAGATGCGCGAGAAGTTAGAAAACACTAACGAAGTTGTCTTTACAGCTGAATTTCCAGCACTTGATGGTGGCGGAATGGCAAAAGTTGAAAAGAACGCTGCCCGTTTAGCACCGTGGTTTGTTGGCGTGAATGCAACAGATAATCCAGCAGCCCATGCCCATGCCTCTAATACCGCCTCTGCAATTGCCATGAAAATGCATGGAATTGAACCCATCATGCAGATTGTCTGCCGTGATAAGAACCGTTTAGCTATCCAAGCCGACATGATGGGCGCAGCACTACACGGCATTGATAACATCTCACTTCTAACAGGTGATGATGTGACTGCCGGTGATGAACCAGAGAGCCGTAGAGTCTTTGATATCGATAGCACCCAAGCTATTAATATCGCGCGAATTATCACTACTGGCAAATACCTTTCAGGGCGCAAAATCGATCCAGCCCCAGATTTCTATATCAGCGCAGTTGAAAACCCAGCGGCTCCCCCTTTTGATTATCGAATTGAGCGCGCACTGAAGAAATACCGAGCCGGTGCAAAGTATCTTCAACTACAGATTTGTTATCACTCAGATCGCCTTGAAAAGTTCTGTGCTGGTGTTGCCAAGATGGCTCCTGATTTAAAGTTGATTCCAACTATTGTTTTGGTAAAAAGTGCTAAGCCAATGTCGTTTATGCATGACAATGTACCTGGAATCGATATACCGCAGGACATACTCAACCGAGTCTCATCTGCTGCCGATCAAGCTGAAGAGGCATATAGATTAACCGTGGAACTAGCCAAGCATGCAATGACTTTGCCCTCAGTGCGTGGCTTGCACGTTACAGATTTTAGACATGACGATTCATTAGAGCGCTTTATGTACGACCTCGGACAGAAACCAAGAAACTAAATAGGAGCCCCTATGCACACAACCCTGACTTCGCCTGGAAAAACGGTAACAATCGGCCATGACCAGCCATTTGTTATTATCGGTGAGCGCATCAACCCAACAGGGCGCAAGAAGTTTCAAGAACAACTTCGTGCCGGTGATCTCTCTGCCATTGAAAAAGATGTGGCAGCTCAAGTTGCAGGTGGGGCCGATGTATTAGATGTGAATATGGGTGTTCCACTTACTGATGAACCAGAGCTAATTGCCAAGGCAATCACCTTGGTTCAATCTTTAACTGATCTACCTATCTGTATCGATTCTTCAGTTATCGAGGCTCTACAGGCAGGACTTGAGACTTACCAAGGTAAAGCACTTGTTAACAGTGTTACTGGTGAAGATGATCGTATGGAGCTAGTGCTTCCTCTAATCAAAAAACATGGCTCAGCCATTATTGCCCTGCCTAATGATGAAACTGGAATTCCACAAACGGCTGCAGAGCGCATGATTATTGTTGAAAAGATTGTTCGCACTGTTGAAAAGCACGGCATTCCTCTAGAGGATCTTGTTATTGATCCACTAGCAATGACTGTTGGCGCAGATCCAGAGGCGGTAAAGAACACGCTAGAGACAATCTATTTAATCCGCGAAAAGTACGGCCTGAATATGACTCTAGGTGCATCGAACATCTCCTTTGGTCTTCCACATCGCCATGCACTCAATGCAGCATTTTTGCCAGCTGCAATGGCAATGGGATTAACAAGTGCGGTCATGGATTCGCGCACGCCTGCCATCGTTGAGGCAGTTCGTGCTGCAGACTTGCTCCTTGGCCTTGATCCTTGGGGAACTAATTGGATCATGCGCTATCGCGCAATGGAGGCAGCAAAAGCTGCCGCTGAAGGGAACTAGTTATCAGTAAAAAAGAGTTAGACCCATCTCTCATACCAACGCATGACGGTACTGGGCGAGTAAAGCTTGCCTTCACATCGCTAGAAAAAGATGGATCTACTAGTTCTCAAAAAACAATTACCGTTCCAACTGGTGTAAGTGCATTTGATGCCGCTTCTTGGAATGGAATTGCAATTGATTCAACATGTGGTGGTTATGGCACATGCAAGAAATGTCGCATCAAGGTAACTGATGGCGAAGTCGAACCATCAAAGTTGGATTTTCGTGCCTTTACTGCCACTGAAATCAAAGATGGCTGGCGCCTTGCCTGTTTAGTGCGCACAGCTAAAGATATTTCAGTAGATGTTCCAGCTCTTACCACTCGCCCTAAAGCCGCAACTGTGGGCGTAGGCCGCCAAGTTATTTTGCGTCCAGCGGTTCAAAAGCGCTACATCAAATTACAAGAGCCATCACTTTCTGATCAACGAACTGACATTGTCCGTATCTTTGAGGCAGTTGATGATCTTGAAGGAACTGCAAGCCTTGCTTCAATGCGAGATCTGCCTCGGATACTGCGCTCATCAAATTATAAAGTGACAGCTGTCTTTGCTGATCAAGATTTTCTAGGCATTGAAGCTGGTGACACAACACATCTTCGCTATGGAATTGCTTATGACTTGGGAACAACAACAGTTGTTGCCACTTTGCTGGATCTCAACACTGGAACTCCAGTGGCCGTTAAATCAATGCTCAATAAGCAGCAGCCATTTGGCGCAGATGTCATCACACGCATCAGTGCAACAATGCTGGATCCTGATGCTCTTGCAAAACTAAGTGGATTGGCTCAAGAAACCCTTAATCAGCTGACGCAAGAGGTCTGTGTTGAAGCCGATGTTAATCCCCACTATGTTTATGAGTTAGCTATTGCTGGAAATGCCACGATGACGCAGCTTCTCCTTGGCATTGATCCAGAACCTCTGGGAGTTGCCCCATTTATTATGGCTAGCGCTAGTTATCCAAATATTTCTGTCAAAGAGATTGGCATTGCCGTGCATCCACTAGCAAAGGCAGTGATCATGCCCTCACTTGGTGCATATGTTGGTGGAGACATTATCGCCGGCGCACTTGCCTCTGGAATGGATCGTGATAAACGCTTGCGCTTATTTATCGATGTTGGCACAAACTGTGAAATTGTTTTAGGTGATGGTGACAAGATTCTTGCAACCGCTGCTCCTGCTGGTCCGGCCTTTGAAGCTGCCAGTATTAAATGTGGTGTGAGAGCAGCATCTGGTGCTATTGAAACCATCAAGGTTGTTGATGGGGAGTTAGAAATTGGAACTATTGACGATGCTCCAGCAGTTGGTATCTGTGGGTCAGGCCTAGTTGATGCATGTGCATGTCTAGTTCAAGTGGGCTTACTTGATCACTCAGGTAAGTTTGTGTCTGATGAGGCTGCGCTAACTATTTCGCCAAAGCTAGCTAGTCGTTTAGTCACTCGTGAAGGTGAGCGCGTCTTTGTTCTAACATGGAGCAAAGAAGCGGGTGATCTATCTGATTGTGTCTTTTTAACTCAGCGCGATGTTCGTGAACTTCAATTTGCAAAGGCGGCTATTGCCACAGGTTGGGCGCTTTTGTTAGAAGAATTTGGTGTGCAGGAATCTGAAATTCAGCAAGTACTACTTGCTGGCTCTTTTGGTTCTTACCTCTCCCCTTCATCTGCGGTCAAGATTGGCTTAGTGCCAAAGCTTTCAGTGATGCGCATTATGTCCGCAGGTAACGTTGCTGGAGAAGGTGCCAAAATGGTTCTACTATCGGCCCAAGAGCGCAATGGCGCCCAAGCTCTACTTGATGAAATTGACTACATCGAATTATCTGATCGCGAAGATTTCAACGATAAGTTCGTTGAACGTCTCGCTTTTCCTGCATGAGCATTGGCGTAGTTGCCTGCGGGGCACTTGCAACCCATATTGCCGATATTGCAGCAACAGAATCACTTGATATCACTATCTATCCCCTTCCTCCCCTGCTTCATAACCGCCCAGAAAAGATTGCTGGTGAAGTTGAGGCATTACTCATTGAGATTAAAGACCAGCATGAAAAGTGCGCTGTGGCATATGCCGATTGCGGAACGTATGGCGCACTCGATACTGTCATTACAAAGCACGGTGTGAAGCGTTTAGGCGGTAATCATTGCTATGACATTTTTGCAGGGGCAAAGAAGATAGAAGAGATCATGGAATCTGATGCTGGAACATATTTCTTAACTGATTTTCTAGCTAAATCCTTTCACCGCAGTGTCATGGTTGAGCTGGGTTTAGATAAACGGCCCGAATTGCGTGATGACTACTTTAAGAACTATTCACGGGTTATCTGGTTAGCCCAAGTTCCGAGTAAAGAGTTAGAAGAGCTAGCGACTCAAGCTGCTGCAAGTATTGGTTTGCCTCTAGAGATTCAAAACGTTGGTTATGGTCAACTAGCCCAGCAAGTGAAGGAATTACTTAGCAACTAAAGCCACATCTTATGACTAAGTCGAATACTTCATTAGAAAAGGCCAACTACCTTTCCATCTACATAATCAATGCGTTCTGCAGATGGAACCTTAGGCAACCCTGGCATTGTCATGACTTCTCCGCAGATCATCACGATGAATTCAGCACCTGCTGAGAGCTTTACTTCGCGAACATTGATGGTGTGGCCACTTGGTGCACCACGTAGAGTTGCATCAGTTGAGAAGGAATACTGAGTTTTTGCCACACAAATGGGGAAGTTTCCATAACCAGATGCTTCAAACTCCTTGAGCTTTGCCAGCACCTTGGCATCAGCAGTTACATCTTTTGCGCCATAAATCTTTGTGGCAACTGCGTTGATTTTCTCCCACAAAGTTGCGCCATCTTCATATACAAAAGTCATAGCTTGTGGCTTCTGGCATAGTTCAACAACAGCATGTGCTAGATCAGCTGCACCCTTACCACCATCAGCCCAGTGAGTTGCAAGCACAATCTTCACGCCTAGCTTTTCAACTCGCGCACGAAGTAGTTCAACTTCAGCCTTAGTATCACTTGTGAAGTTGTTAATTGAAACAACTAGGGGAAGGTTGTAAACCTTGGTGATGTTGTTGATATGTCGCTCAAGGTTAACAAGGCCAGCTTCTAACGCCGGCAAGTTCTCCTCCGTAATTGTCTTTAGGTCAGCGCCACCGTGGTATTTAATTGCACGGATGGTTGCAACTAATACACATGCAGATGGGCGTAAACCTGTTTTGCGGCATTTAATATCAATGAACTTTTCAGCTCCAAGATCTGCACCAAAGCCAGCTTCTGTAACAACATAATCTGCCAACTTCATTGCAGAAGTTGTAGCTACTACAGAGTTGCAACCATGGGCGATATTGGCAAATGGCCCACCGTGAATAAAGGCTGGAGTGTTCTCAAGAGTCTGAACTAAGTTTGGCTGGAAAGCATCTTTTAAGATTACCGTCATAGCACCTTGAGCTTTTAGATCACTTGCAAGAACTGGCTTCTTGTCCTTGGTGTAAGCAACAACAATTTTGCCAATCTTCTCTTTCAGATCTTCAATAGATGTGGCAAGGCAGAAAATTGCCATGATTTCAGAGGCAACAACGATGTCGAAACCATCACTGCGTGGATAACCATTACCAACACCACCAAGGGATGCAATGATTTCGCGTAATGCACGATCATTCATATCAACAACGCGCTTCCATGCAATGCGACGAACATCGATGTTAAGTTCATTTCCATGGTGGATGTGGTTATCTAAAAGAGCAGCAAGTAAGTTATTTGCAAGTGCTATAGCGTTGAAATCTCCGGTGAAGTGAAGATTGATATCTTCCATGGGAACTACCTGGGCATAGCCCCCACCGGCTGCTCCACCTTTCATTCCAAATACTGGACCTAGAGATGGCTCACGAAGTGCAATCATTGCATTTTTGCCAATATGTCGCAGTGCATCACCCAGACCAACAGTTGTAGTTGTCTTTCCTTCACCTGCAGGTGTCGGGCTTATAGCAGTTACTAAAATCAGCTTTGAGTTTTCCCGCTTAGGCAAAGATGCCAGATATTTCAAATTGACTTTGGCTTTGTACTTTCCATAAGCCTCTAAGTAATCTGCATCAATCCCTAAGCTGGCACCGATTTCGGTGACTGGCTTCATCGTTGCAGCTTGTGCAATTTCGATATCTGACATTTTTATCCCTTGGCTTGGCGAATTGCGCTAGTGAGCGCAGGTATTACTTGATGCAAGTCACCGATAATTGCGTAATCTGCATAGCCTAAAATTGGAGCCTCTGGATCTGTATTAATAACTACGATTGTTTTACTGTTCTTCATGCCTGCAATGTGCTGCATCGCACCTGAGATACCAGCTGCGATATAGAGATCTGGTGCAACCTTTGTTCCTGTTTGTCCCACTTGCTCAGCGTGTGGACGCCACCCGGAGCTTGTCACAACACGTGAACAACCAACAGTGCCACCTAATAGATTTGCAAGCTCTTCAATCTGACCGAATCCATCTGGACCACCAACACCACGTCCGCCAGAGACAATAACTTTGGCATCATTGAGCGTTACGCCACCCTTTGATTCACCAGCATCACGGCTCAATACTTTTACAGCGTAATCCTGTGGTTCTAGGGCTGGTTCGAAATCAACAACTGTTGCTGCGCTGCCATTGGCAGATTCAGGTTCAGTTGAAAACGCTAGAACTGTTGCAATCAAAATATCTGCGTGAACATTTGCAGACTCAATCAGATTTCCTGCCCATCGTGCACGAAGCACATGGTGAGGAGAACCCAAAGTGATCTCTGAACACTCTGCTGCCATTGGAAGGTCTAGAAAAGCAGCTAAATGCGCTAGCTGTTCATTACCACGTGGACTTCCAGCAGCAAGGACTGCAGCTGGCTTAAGTTTTTCCACTAGGTCTTTGAGTGCACGCCCTGATGCCATCGGTGTGTAATCAGTGATGTTGGCATGGGATGCAACATGTAACACCTTGGCACCATATTCACCAACGATTCCAGCAAGGGCTGAGCCTTCTTTGCCAATGACAACAGCTTCAACATCTTGGCCTAACTTACGAGCCGCAGTTAATGCACGAAGTGAGAGTTGATCTAGTTCACCGCGATCTTGATCTACGAGCACAAGAATCATTAGAAAGCTCCGATCTTTTTCAAGATATCTACCAGTGCAGGAACAGCATCGGCGCCGTTGCCCAAGATCTCTGCTCCAGTTGATTTAGAAGGTGCGAGAGTTAAAACAACTTTCTCTAACTTAGGAACTCGAGCTTCTGCCTTTTTCATATTTACTGGCTTCTTGCGCGCTTGCATGCGTCCAGGAACTGACGGATATCGTGGAATATTTAATCCATCGCGCACGGTAACAATGGCAGGTAGAGCAACTTCGTAATGCTCACGTCCAGCAGCAACTACTCGATCACATACTGCAACGCCATTTTCAATCTTCATCGATTTAACGTTTGTGATAATCGGACGATTGAGTGCATGGGCCACACGAATATGAATTTGATACCCCGCACTATCAGCAGATTCTGCACCAAAAATGATTAAGTCAAACTTGGTCTCTTCAGCATTAATTGCATCAACTAGTGCTGCAGCAGTTCCCTGTGGGTCCCACTCCTGTCCATCTGTTTCAATCAACACGGCGCGAGTTGCACCAATAGCTAACTGTGAGCGTAGTTGTTCTTCAGCATCAGAAGGTCCAAGAGTAAGCAGAGTCAGAGTTCCACCCATCTGTTCAACGAGTTGAACTCCGGCTTCAACTGCGTTTTCCTCATGGGGGCTAATACCAAAACCTAAATGCTTAGTTTCGATATCGCGTGAATCTGGAGTCAGAATCAGCGTTCCACCTGCTAGTGGAACGCGCTTTAGGCAGACAAGTACGTCCATTATGCAAGGATCCGCTCATTTGATGGGTCAAATACTGATGTTGGGCCAACTTCAGCGACTGAACATGGATAGTGCTCACCAAGATATTCAACGAGGAACTTGTTTCCAGCAACAGCTAACTCTGTTGGAAGGTAAGACATCAGGATGTGCTTACCTAAAGATGGAGCAGAACCAGCACTTGTTACATATGAACGACGCCCATGTGCATCTGTAATTGGCTTCTTATCTAATGTAAGAATCGGTTCATTTCCCATCATGTAGCGCTTTTCACCTTTTGAAGATTTGTGATCATCAACAAAGAGTGTGCACAGCATTGCAACAGGCTTCTCAGCACGGTGCTTCACATGTGCATCTTTACCAATGAAATCTGCCTCTTTTAGTTTTGGAGATTGCATTCCAGCTTCAACTACGGTGTATTCAGTTTCAAGCTCTGGACCGTATGCGCGGTAACACTTCTCTAGTCGACCAGTAGTTCCATACACACCAATTCCAACTGGGATTAATCCATGGTTCTTTCCAGCTTCCCAGAG
>JAPLBK010000141.1 GCA_026392775.1 Actinomycetota bacterium | reverse complement strand
TTTGCTGGAGTTCCACGGGTATGAGTTGGTCCATCACCACATTGCACTGCTGCATAGGGTGGAACTCGAACTTCAATGGCGCGACCAGGTGCCTTGGCAGTCAACAGCGCAAGTGTGCTTTTAACTTCTTCTAGGACCTCTTGATCGCGCATATCTCTTATCCAAACAATCGTGGGAATGTTGAAGTATGCGTGATGCGCAGTTCATCTAAGGAAATAACAGAATCATTGATAGTCAGTAAATCTCCGCCAGTTGTACCTAGCTTGGAGATTGCAATGGAGTACTTAGTAGCTAGAGCTTGAAGCTGTGACACTTTGTTTGCCTCTACTGCCACGATTACCCGACCCGGGGTTTCACTTAAAAGATCAATGGCTGGATTTGAAAGAGAGATAGTCGCTCCAACGTTATGGCGTAAAACCATTTCAGTTAATCCAGCTGATAGGCCGCCTTGGCTTAAATCATGGGCAGCAGTAAAGAAGGCGTTACCCTCTAAAAGTAGCTCAATAAGGCGCATTTCACGGGCTAAATCAGCAACTGGAGATTGCCCAACGCGTTGACCATGCAAGAAAGCCCATTCACTTCCCGCAAGATCTTCTTTGGTTTCTCCCAGTAAAAATAGTTCAAATCCACCTGTTTTATAGCTCATCGGTGTTCGCTTGCGAACATCTTGAATTACACCCAGCACACCAATGACAGGTGTTGGCAAGATTGCAACAGCCCCTGTTTGGTTATAGAAAGAAACATTGCCACCGGTAACTGGTAATCCCATCTCTAAACAACCATCGGCTAAACCGCGCACAGATTCTGCAAACTGCCACATTACACCTGGATCTTCAGGTGAACCAAAGTTAAGACAGTTAGTGACTGCAAGTGGTCTAGCACCAGCAGTTGCAATATTTCGTGCAGCTTCCGCTAGCGCTAACTTTGCGCCTTGATAAGGATTTAAATATGACCAGTTGGCATTTGCATCAGTTGAGATTGCAACACCTAAATGTGTTTTCTCATCAAGTCGAACCATTCCTGAGTCATCTGGTTGGGCTTGAATGGTGTTTCCTTGAACATACTTATCGTATTGAGCAGTAACCCAGGATTTATCAGCCAAGTTGGGAGCCCCAGCTAGTTTGAGGACTGCAGCTTTAATCTCAGATGCACTACTTGGCATAGGAACATTTACTTTTTGTGAATTTACTTGATTGATATATGCAGGTTGTGCAAGAGGGCGGTTATAGACAGGACCTTCATGGGCCACAGTGCGTGGTGGAACGTTGACGATTACTTCGCCATTCCATGTAATTTCTAATTGCTCACCATCAGTTACTTCACCAATGACGGTAACTGTGACATCCCATTTGTTGCAAATTTCTAAGAATCGATCAATCTTGCTTGGTTCAACAATTGCACACATACGCTCTTGTGACTCTGACATCAAAATCTCTTCAGGAGAAAGTGATGGATCGCGCAAAGGAACCTTATCTAGGGCAACTTTCATTCCCCCACTGCCCCCTGATGCCAGCTCACTCGTTGCACAAGATAAGCCCGCTCCACCAAGGTCTTGGATGCCCACCACTAAATCTTCAGCAAAGATTTCAAGAGAACATTCAATTAATACCTTTTCAACAAATGGATCGCCTACTTGAACACTTGGACGCTTGGTTGAACCACCAGCACCAAAAGTTTCCGAAGCTAAAACTGAAACTCCACCAATTCCATCTGCGCCAGTCTTGGCACCATAGAGAACAACAAGATTTCCAGCACCGGCAGCCTTAGCTAACTTAATATCGCTGTGCTTCATCACGCCAACACAGAGTGCGTTAACTAATGGATTGCCGATGTAAGTCTCATCAAAAACAACTTCGCCACCAATATTAGGAAGGCCCAAACAGTTTCCATATCCACCAACACCGGCAACGATGCCGGGCAAGACGCGTCGTGTGTCTGGTGCATCGGCTGGACCAAATCGCAATGGATCCATTACCGCAATTGGTCGTGCACCCATCGTCAAAATATCTCTTACGATTCCGCCAATACCAGTTGCTGCACCTTGATACGGTTCAATGAAAGATGGGTGGTTGTGGGATTCAATTTTGAAAGTAACTGCATAGCCTTGACCAACATCTACAACGCCTGCATTTTCACCGATGCCAACAAGTAAGGCATCAGACTTTGGTGCTTTTTCTCCAAATTGCTTTAAATGTACTTTTGATGATTTATAAGAACAGTGCTCAGACCACATCACTGAATACATTGCTAACTCAGAAGATGTAGGACGGCGGCCTAAAATTTCCTTGATACGTGCATACTCATCAGGCTTTAATCCAAGCTCAGCAAATGGTTGAACGTTTTCCGGTGTTGTTTGGGCAATAACGACGGTATCAAGGGCCATCACTTCACCATGGCATTCAGAATAGAAGTAAAGAAGC
>JAPLBK010000106.1 GCA_026392775.1 Actinomycetota bacterium | reverse complement strand
TGACCTTTCCTAGTTAAGGCTTAAGACTACCCACTTCTAGAACCCACGGGCCGCTTTGGTTAGGTGCAATCAATTCACAATCAAAGGTAGTTGATATGACGGCACATAATTCTTGAGGATTTGTAGGAATTGATCTGCTTTGCAGAATTAGCCGCGTGATTTCGCCTCGAGTTTTCTTGGACATGTGAGTGACGACTTTCTTTTCACCATCCAGATTTGTAAAGACTTTAATCTCAACGCTTGCCTGAGCCGGGGGAGTCCACACGCCTTTATAGGTTGAGGATCTGCAATCAACAATGAGAGTTGCCTTGCGTGCATTTAAAATCTCAGTTACTTCGGGCCGCATTGCCGCGTTGTTAATCTTTTGTTTATACGGCTCGATTGCATCCAACGGTTGTAAGACACCATATTTCGCCGAAATAATCGCAATAGATTTCTGCCCTCGCGCTTGGCTCTCTTTATTCAGACTCTGCCAGTCCAGCGCCTTATAGAGAACACCGGTGTAGACCTCGATTGCGGCTCCGGGCTGTGTAGATTTCTTCTCACTGGGCGGAAGAAGAATTAACACGGCTCATTATGACCTATACAAAAGCTCACAGATGAGAGGAATTCGAGAGGGGCGTGCCCCTCTCGAAGGAGGAAGTTTTGAATAAATATATAGGTCAAAGCCCCTAACTCTAAAGGTAAACATTACAGTTACGGTATGCATCTTCCCCAAAGATGGTTTGTTGTTGCGACCGCATTTCTCTTTTTAATCGCCGCAAACCTACTCCCCGTTGGCAGCGCTAAAGAGGCAACTCTTGATCTAAGCCTCTCCGCTCTACATCCATCGCCGGCTTCGGCACATGTAAAATCCGGAGCGGCCTTTGATCCCTTAGCTATATTTTCAAATAGCCAGGTCCTATCCGAGGAACCTTGCATGACTCTTGGCGTGACACGAGCAGAACTTCGATCCTCTACACAACAGACATGCATTGAATTTACTAATTTAGGATTTATCGAAACGCCGGAACTATATTGGGGTTATCCAATAAAGAAGGATGCACAACTACACACATCAGTAAATAACCTCTTGACGCAGTATTTCAGAAATTTTGCATCCCCTGCCGAGCAAGATTCATATGAAGGCAAGATCACATCCAACCTTGAATACTCCGCTTTCGTCGGGGCGTTAGTCCGCATGGATATTAGAGATTTCCCCGGCTTTGCCGACCAAATAACAAATACAAACTCCCTCAAAGCTGCCCTCACTCCGTGGGCAGAGCAAATTGCTAAGCACTACAACTTGCCAACCGAGTTTTTTACGACAATCGGTGATGGGATATTAATCACTTTGGCAAAGTCCGGAGATGTAACACAAGAACGCTTCGATTCGCTAATGGCAAAGTGCGATGTAATCGCCGCGTATGCCTTGAAAACAGATACGGCCTACCAATTAACCTCGATTTTTCCAAGCGATGCAAAGACTGCCGAGCGCTTTCTATTCATTGATTCACTAGTTGGCAAGACTGAAGCGGCAGCAAAGCAGGCATATTTGGATATGGCCGTTCGAAATGCCATTCGCATTCACCCAGACATGCAGGCCGATATTGAATCTGGGCTTTCAGTTGTACAGATTTTGAGGGCAAGGAACGCTAAAACTGCAGCAACTTTTCTAAAGGTGGTGAAACCCAAGGCCCCAGTAGTAGTCCGAAAAAAATAAAGGGACCGAATGCCAGGGCAGTTTTGCGTGTTGACTTTCCGAGTGCAATTGCAACCATCCAGACATGGAGGCGCCTCAAAGATCACCATTGAAATTCGGCGCGAAAACCCTGATGAACTGCGGATTCGAGCAGTTGATAATGGAACCCATTTTGTGCAAAAGAGCAAAGGTTTCGGTACGCGTTTCTTTGATGAAGTCAGTCGAGGCCGCTGGGATATCGCACGCAACACCGCTTTTGCTGAAACGACGGTTTCAGTTCTCATGGATTTGCCCGATGTTGAGGAGTTTGAAACTTCAGACCTACCGCTTGAGAGAGCTGTTTAGCCTCCCAAATACAAGACCACTAACATCTTGCTATGAGAAATGTAATGATTCGGTGCTGAAAAATATTTTGAATAGCTTCAAGAGGGCAGATTTCAATCTGGACAATTGGAGAGAATTTCCATATAGCGCGTATACATTTCAGAATGTTACAGAATTAGTTCCTGTGCAAGCGATTGAGGGCTCAAATAACTCCGCGCTTCCAGAGCTGCTCGATCCAAATATTCTTTTAAGAGAGTACCAAATTGCTGGAAAAATGCAGGCAAGTACCGAGTTCTTACAAGAAAGTTATACGAATGGTCTATTAATTATTAAGGCCGGCGCAATAGTAGGCGAGTACTACGCCAACGGTATGAGCTTATTTGCACCGCACTTAGTATTTTCTGTGAGTAAATCAATTACGGGCATAGTCGCAGGCATAGTTCTCAAGGAATTTGGTGTCGATGCTGATTCCAAGATCTCTTCTGTAATAGACGGAACAGAAGGTGGCGCTTACGAAGATGCAACAATTCGGAATTTGCTCGACATGACTGTGAGTGTAGATTTTGATGAAAGTTATGCAAGCAAAGAGGGCGTATACGCCAGGTATCGTCAGGCGATGTTATGGATGTCAAGGGAAAAAGATTCAGCGTACGCAGATGAGAATTTAGAGAGGTTTATTCTCTCCTTACCCAAGGGGGCCGAGGATCATGGTCATCGATTCTTGTATAAATCGCCGAACTCCGATTTACTCGGATTAGTTTTACAAAAGATTTCTGGCATACCAACGCCTCTATTAATTTCGCAAAAATTGTGGGCCCCGGCTGGATGTCGCACAGCCACAATAACAATCGATAGCAAAGAAATGGCGCGCACTGCCGGGGGAGTAAGTTGTTCGCTTCACGATGCAGCGATGATTGGTGAGTTGATGCGCGCGGGCGGAAACGTCAACGGCAAAAACCTTCTCGATCCAGAGTGGGTGAATGACACAAAGCTTCATGGAGATACCGAAGTCTGGGCACGTGGTGAGTTCTTCGATAGTTTTCCAAAGGGGAGTTATCGCAACCTATGGTATTCAATTGGAGATGGCGATTTCTGCGCTATTGGAATTCATGGCCAATGGATATATATCAACCCCACCAAAGAGGTGGTAATCGTGAAGTTCTCCTGTCAGCCAAAGGCAGATGATGACGAACTCGATCGAAAGAGCCTTGATTTCTTCCGTGGGGTCTGCCAGGTGCTTTAACTCCGCCCTTTTTCTCCTACGACACGCTCATATTTGTCAGTGGCACCTGCTACCTTTCGAACAGGTGTTCGGTTATCCTAATGCCGTACAACCAGAGCGGTTCCATCTTCCGCGTTCGGTTTGCCCACAGCCTCTGTGGTCAGCACTGAACTCCGTCGGTGGGTCTCCGTACCTTCTGGGCCAGACCCAAACGTCATACGACGTTCTATCGAAAGGAATGAAGTGGCTACTGAAAAAAGTAATAAAGCAAACGATGCTGCAGCAGAAAAAGCAACCACCGAACGCCAAAAGGCGCTCGAAACAGCCCTAGCCCAGATCGAACGTCAATTTGGAAAAGGCTCAGTAATGAAGATGTCGGATCGCGCAAACCAGATTGTTGAAGTAATTCCAACTGGTTCAATCGCACTTGATATCGCACTTGGTATTGGTGGATTGCCTCGCGGTCGCATTGTTGAAATCTACGGACCAGAATCCTCAGGTAAGACAACTCTTACATTGCATGCAATTGCAAACGCACAAGCTGCCGGTGGCATCTGTGCATTCATCGATGCTGAGCACGCCTTTGATGCAGAGTATGCAAAGAAGCTTGGTGTTGATATTGATGCGCTCCTAGTTTCACAGCCAGACACAGGT
This sequence comes from Actinomycetota bacterium, assembly GCA_026392775.1. The sequence continues at coordinate 62,026 of JAPLBK010000106.1, read as the reverse complement.
GAACAAGCGTTAGAAATAATGGACATGCTAATTCGTTCTGGTGCACTTGATCTAGTTGTAGTCGACTCCGTTGCAGCACTTGTTCCACGTGCTGAAATTGAAGGCGAAATGGGAGATTCTCACATGGGTCTTCAGGCACGTCTGATGTCACAGGCTCTACGTAAAATTACTGGCGCCCTTCACCAATCAAAGACAACTGCAATTTTTATTAACCAGTTGCGCGAAAAGATTGGTGTCTTCTTCGGTTCACCTGAAACAACAACTGGTGGCAAAGCCTTAAAGTTCTATGCATCAGTTCGTTTAGATATCCGCCGTATTGAAACTCTTAAAGATGGCCAGGATGCAGTCGGAAACCGTACTCGCGTTAAGGTTGTTAAGAACAAGATGGCTCCACCATTTAAGCAAGCTGAGTTCGACATCATTTACGGCACCGGTATTTCACGCGAAGGCTCTCTCATCGATCTTGGATCAGAAGTTGGAATCGTGAAGAAGTCTGGCGCTTGGTATACATATGAAGCCGATCAACTGGGTCAAGGCAAGGAAAATGCACGCACATTCCTTATCGATAACCCAGATCTAGCTAATGAGATTGAAGGCAAGATTCGCGCTCACTTTAAGCCGATTGAGGTCGATGCAGATCTCATCGCAGCTATCGATGAAGCCACTGCTGAGGTTGATTTCTAATTAGCCTACAATTTTCAAAGGTTGACCAAGAGGCTGACCCTTACTCAATCGCATATGCCATCGCACAAAATGCTTTGGTTGCGCGGGCCAAGAGTAAGGGTGAGCTCTTGGCTCATCTTAAAAAACGTGGCGTTGAGGATGAAGTTGCCAGCGCAACAATCTACAAGTTAACGCAAAATGGTTTAATCAATGATGCTGAGTTTGCAAAGGCCTGGACTCAATCTCGCCATAACGCCAAGAAACTTTCAAAGCGAATCATCGCAGGAGAGCTACGCACCAGGGGAGTAGATCAAAGTGCTATTGATGAGGCCCTTGATGAGATTGATGATGAATCTGAGTATCGGACAGCTTTTTCTCTGGCTATGAAAAAGTATTCAACGATGTCGCGGATGGAACCAGAGGTTCAGATTCGTAGAATTCAATCCTTGCTACAGCGCAAAGGTTTTGGTTTTGGTGTTATCGGCCGTGTTATTCGCGAGTTAGATATTCACTCAGGCGAGCAGCTGTAGCAACAACGGCTGCGGCATGAACTCGGCCGGGCTGTCGACCTAAACGCTCAATGGGTCCACTGATACTCACTGCTGCAATAACTTTTCCATTGGGACCTCGAACTGGAGCAGAAACAGAAGTAACTCCAGCTTCGCGCTCTCCAACAGATTGTGCCCAACCGCGACGACGATCTGCAGCAAGTTGTGCTGCAGTAAATCTGGCATTAGCAACACCGCGGTGAATCTTTTCGCTATCTTCCCAAGCAAGTAAAATCTGGGCAGCAGAGCCTGCCTGCATTGTTAAGGCAGCACCAACGGGAACAGAGTCACGAAGACCAGATAAGCGCTCTGCAACAGCCACACAGATACGTTGATCACCTTGGCGCTTATAGAGCTGAGCACTCTCACCCGTTGCATCACGAAGGGCAGCAAGTGCGGGGGCGGCAGCGGCGAGTAAACGATCCTCTCCTGCAGCAGCGCCAAGTTCGCCGGCACGTGGGCCTAATACAAAGCGTCCAGAGAGGTCACGGGCGACATAGCGATGAAACTCCAGGGCCACAGCTAAGCGGTGAGCTGTTGGACGGGCTATTGATGTGGCAGCAACGAGCTCTGCTAGTGAATGTGGGCCAGCTTCTAACGTGTTTAAAATCGATGCCGCTTTATCTAATACGCCAACTCCGCTATTCTTTCTGTTCATAGGATGATATTAACATCCCATTATATGATATGGCAAATGAAGGAGTAAGGAAAAGCAGATGGGTAAAACGCTAGCTGAAAAGATTTGGAGCGAACATGTAGTTCGTGCTGCCGATGGTGAACCAGATCTTTTATATATCGATCTTCATCTCATCCATGAAGTAACTAGCCCACAGGCCTTTGATGGTCTGCGCCTTGCAGGACGCACCGTGCGCCGCCCTGAGCTCACCATTGCTACTGAAGATCACAACGTGCCAACCCTAAATATTGATAAGCCAATTGCAGATCCTGTTTCAAAGCTGCAGGTGGACACCTTGCGCGCAAATTGTGCAGAGTTTGGTGTGCGCATCCATTCATTGGGAGATAAAGAACAAGGGATTGTGCACGTAGTTGGTCCACAGCTGGGCTTAACCCAACCTGGTATGACAATCGTTTGTGGAGATTCACACACGTCAACCCATGGTGCTTTTGGCGCTTTAGCTTTTGGTATTGGAACATCTGAAGTTGAGCATGTTTTGGCAACACAGACTTTGCCGTTAGCACGTCCAAAGACCATGGCAATCAATGTTGAAGGAAAGCTAAAAACTGGAGTTACCTCAAAAGATATTATCCTGGCAATCATTGCAAAGATTGGCACTGGCGGAGGCCAAGGCTATGTCATTGAATATCGTGGCGCTGCTATTCGCGCGCTATCTATGGAATCTCGCATGACGGTATGCAACATGTCTATTGAAGCCGGTGCACGCGCAGGTCTTATCGCACCTGATCAAGCTACATTTGATTACATCAAGGGCAGGCCACATGCACCAGAAGATTTTGATGCGGCAGTAAAGTACTGGAGCACGCTCCACACAGATAGCGATGCGAAGTTTGATGTTGAGGTAAATCTCAACGCCGATGAGTTAGAGCCATTTGTTACGTGGGGTACTAATCCAGGCCAAGGTGCATCACTGAGTTCAAATGTTCCTAACCCAGCAGAAATTAAAGATCCAGAGGCACGTGGGGCTGCAGAGCGCGCACTTGTCTATATGGGTCTAGCGGCTGGCACACCCCTTAAAAAGATAGCCATTGACACTGTTTTCTTGGGCTCTTGCACCAATGGGCGAATTGAAGATCTACGAGCTGCTGCAGAAGTTGTGAAGGGTAAGAAAATTGCATCAACTCTTCGCATGTTGGTAGTTCCTGGTTCTGCCAGAGTTCGTTTAGAGGCTGAAGCAGAAGGTCTGGATAAAGTCTTTATTGATGCCGGAGCTGAATGGCGCAACGCCGGATGCTCAATGTGTTTGGGCATGAACCCAGATCAGTTAGCAGTGGGGGAACGCTCTGCCTCAACATCTAATCGAAACTTTGAAGGCCGCCAAGGTAAGGGTGGGCGCACACACTTGGTCAGTCCATTAGTAGCGGCAGCAACTGCCCTGCGTGGAACTCTTTCATCACCTGCGGATTTGTAAGGAGCAAAAACCATGGAAAAATTCGTTAAGCACACCGGCACCGCAGTTCCACTTCGCCGCAGCAACGTTGATACAGATCAAATCATCCCAGCCGTTTATTTAAAGCGTGTTACACGTAGCGGCTTTGAAGATGGCTTGTTTTCAGCATGGCGCAGTGATCCGCAGTTTGTTCTAAACAAGGTGCAATACAAGGCTGGCACAATTCTTGTGGCAGGTGTCGATTTTGGTACTGGCTCATCCCGCGAGCACGCAGTGTGGGCGTTGCAGAACTATGGCTTTAAAGCCGTTATCTCTTCACGCTTTGCTGACATCTTCCGCGGCAACTCACTCAAAGGTGGCCTACTCACTGTGATCATCGAACAAAGCGATGTAGAGGCGCTCTGGAGCGCAATTGAGGCTAATCCAGCCACATCTATAACCGTTGACCTAGAAACCCGCACCGTGAGCTATAACAACGTTGTTTTGCCATTTGCTATCGATGACTACACCCGCTGGCGCTTGATGGAGGGTCTAGATGACATCGGCTTGACTGTTAAAAACGCTGATTCCATTGACTCGTTTGAGAAATCTCGAACAACTCTTAAGCCAGCAACGCTTCCTATTCGCTCATAATCACCGAAAAACAAGCGTAAATCACTATGATTTGCCTAGGGGTGAGCGTGGTGATGCAAAACTCTCAAGGTTGAATTGAGGGTTTTCTACGCATAAAAACAGCGATTTTTGATGATTTCAATAAAAAATTAATTCGCGACACACCTACATCAATCGCGTCATCACCCTATATATACGCGTAAGTTTGTGAACACGTTAAGCGATTGCTTGACATTTACGCGTAATAAGGGGATTTCAATGAATAAGGCCCAATTCATTGCGGCGTTGGCACCACATTTCAACGACAGCAAGAAGGAAGCAGCACACGCTGTAGATATCGTTTTTGACACTATCGTTCGCAACCTGCACAAAGGCGAAGATGTGATGATCAACGATTTCGGTAAGTTTAAGAAGGTTGATCGCAAGGCACGTATGGGACGTAACCCATTTACTGGCGAAACTATCAAGATTAAGGCTTCAAAGAAGGCTCGCTTCTTGCCTGCAAAGGGTTTGAAGGATGTCATCTCAGGTGAGCGCAAGCTAGGACCTGCTCCAAAGCCAGAACCAAAGCCAGTTGCAAAGGCAAAGCCTGCTGCTAAGAAGGCAGCTAAGAAGAGGCCTGCTGCTAAGAAGAAGCCAGCAGCTAAGAAGAAGGCTCCTGCAAAGCGCAAGCCAGCAAAGAAGGCTAAGAAGAAGTAATTCACTTACTTTGAGTCAACGGGGTCGGCTCACGTCGGCCCCGTTTTCTTATGCCCTTTTCAATCTCAACTCGTTAGTATTACCCACATGGCGGATTACAAGGTTTCATATGCACCGCCACGAGGAAAGCCACACGGAACAAATTTTGCATTCAAGATCGGAACCAAGGTAGTTATCCCACTTTTGAATCTGGTGGGGAAGAAAGTGTGGCGGGGTGGAGAAAACATCCCCAAGAACGGCAAAACTATCGTTGCCAGCAATCACCTTTCATACCTAGATGTTTTATTTCTTACACATTTTTTATATCGAAATGGTCGCGCTCCTCGCTACATCGGTAAAGAAGGAGTTTTTAAGGTCCCTGTTATTGGGAAAATAGTTCTTGCAGCAGGCATGGTTCCAGTTGCCCGTGAAAGCAAAGATGCCTCTAAAGCCTTAGATCATGCGCTGCGATTATTAGAGCTAGGGCACTGTGTTGGGGTGTATCCAGAGGGCACGCTTACGCGCGATCCCAATGGTTGGCCAATGGTTGCTAAAACAGGGCTTGCACGATTAGCAATAACTACTCGCACACCCATCATTCCAATTGCCCAGTGGGGTTCACAGATTGTTATGCCCACGTATGAAAAGAGAGTAAAGCTCTTGCCTCGCACACCCATCAAAATTTTGGTTGGTGCGCCATTGGATTTATCGCCCTGGTATGGCAAAGAAAGTGATCCCGAGGCTTTAATTGAGGCCACCGCATTTGTGATGAGAGCTATTACCGATTTGCTGGAAGAACTACGCGGTGAAAAACGCCCCGTTGAAATCTTTGATCCACATCATTCGGCTCTGCCTCGAACCGGAAACTTTAAAAAGAAGCGATGAGCAAAGTAACTGTTCTAGGTGCTGGGGCTTGGGGCAGCACAATGGCCCAAGTGCTATCTGATGCTGGCAATCACGTCCTTATCTGGGGGCGCAATCAGGAGATAGTGGATGAAATCAATACCAGTCACACTAACCGTAAGTATTTAGATGAGAATGTCTTGCCCATGGGGCTAAGTGCCACAACGGATTTAAGGCAAGCTTTTGAATATTCAAATATCTATGTGTTGGCAGTTCCTGCTCAGACATTGCGTGAAAACCTTAAGAGCTGGAAACCTCTAGTTGACCCAGCGGCAACTTATATCAGCACGCTCAAAGGCATTGAAGTCAGCTCACTTTCTCGCATGACAGAGATTATTCATGGGGAAATGAATACAGAGAACTTTGCACTCATTACTGGGCCGAATCTTTCAACTGAACTCATTTTGCGCCAGCCGGCAGGAGCTGTTGCTGCAGCTCCAACAAAGCTACTGGCTGAAAAAACGCTGAAGTTATTTGCAACACCGTATTACCGCGTTTACACATCCACAGATGTCTTGGGTTGCGAGCTTGCTGGTTCTATTAAATCTGTGATTGCGCTAGCCGTTGGAATTTCAATTGGTATGGGCTTTGGCGAAAATACTCAGGCAATGCTTATTACGCGAGGTTTAAATGAAGTTGCGCGGCTATGTGCTGCCCATGGCGCAGATCCACTCAGTGCTGCGGGTTTAGCGGGGATGGGCGATCTTGTGGCCAGTTGCGGCTCACCGCTATCTCGCAATCGCACCTTTGGTGAGGTTTTAGGACGTTCAGGATCAATGGCTGTTGCGCGTGAACAAGTGGCAAAGACTGTAGAAGGCGTAGCCTCCTCCAATGCAGTTCTTGAGATTGCTCACCGAGTAGGAGTCGAAGTGCCAGTTATTGAAGCGGTGGCCGATGTTGTTGCGGGCACGATTTCACCATCTGATGCCCTGGATCGCCTTATGGAAATTACAACAAGAGCAGAAAACTTTATTCGATGAGTAAGTTAAATGTTGCCGTTATTTGCGGTGGAATCAGTAGTGAACATGAGATCTCCTGCGTTTCTGCTGAGGGAGTTCTTAAAGGTTTAGATTCAAGTAAATACAACGCCATCCTCATTGGAATTACAAAAGCTGGAAACTGGGTTTTATTACCTAATGACTATCCACTTGAAATTGTTAGTGGAAAGCTTCCAACTGTTGATGAAGGTGCTCCGGCAGTTGTGGCCGATGTTCATGGTTTTTCAGCTGGAGGCAAGGATCTCAAGATCGATGTCGTTTTTCCAGTATTGCATGGCCCATATGGTGAAGATGGAACTATTCAAGGTCTACTTGAAATCGCAAACCTTGCCTATGTTGGCAGCGGAGTTTTAGCATCAGCTGTTGCAATGGATAAATCTTTTGCCAAGCCAATTTTTGCGGCAGCTGGTATGAATGTGGCCGATGGGATTGTTGTAACGAGTGCGGACAAGCAGGTAGCAATTGATGATTTGGCATTCCCAGTCTTTGTTAAGCCAGCTAGAGGTGGCTCAAGTCGAGGCACACACAAAGTGAAATCAGTAGATGCGCTCAATGCTGCCCTCAAAGATGCCTTTTTATATGACCACAAAGTGATGATCGAGCAGGCAGTAGTGGGTCGTGAGATTGAGTGCGCAGTACTTGAATCCAATGGTGTGGCAAAGGCATCTGTAGTGGGTGAAATTGTCATTGATAGTAAGTTCGAGTTTTATGATTTTGAAGCAAAGTATTTAGATGGTGCAACGACTGTGAAGATTCCTGCTGATATTCCAGCAGATGCAGCTGAGGAAATCCGTGAAAAAGCAGTGCAGGCATTTAAAGCGTTAGGATGTAGTGGATTAGCCAGGTGTGATTTCTTCTATACCGATAAGGGTGAAATCGTTATGAATGAACTAAACACGATGCCGGGCTTTACAGGAACTTCAATGTATCCAAAGCTATGGGCTGCCACTGGGGTTGATTACACAAGTGTTATTACCGCTTTAATTGAGACGGCATTACTGCGCACAAATGGAGTTTTAGGAAACTAGTTTAATTATCTTTGCAGCGGGGTTTTGCCCTGGATCTGAATCTAAAACTAAGAATGCAGCTCTCTTACCCACTTCAAGTGCGCCAAACTCATCTTCACGAAAGAGTTGGTAGGCGGCGTTTTTTGTATAGAAAGTCAGAGATTCATCCATGGTCAGTGCCTCTTCAATTACCCAAGGTTGGGTGATGCCAGCTGCTTGGTTAGCGCGGGTCACTGGAACAGAAATTGCATCCATTGGAACATGACTTGTTACTGGCCAATCACTTCCAAAAGCAATCATGGCACCAGCCTTTATCATTGAGCGAAGACGATATTGCTGATTGTTTCGCTCATGCCCAATACGAGGTGCTATGAGTTCTTTATTCATTGGATCCATATAACACCACAGCGGCTGAATATTTGCGATAACACCTAACTGAGCAAATCGGGATAAATCTTCATCGCGTACTAACTGGGCATGCACAATTACTGGGCGGCGATCCCATACTGGATTAATCTTTTGCATCGCTGCGATTGCATCTAAAGCCTGCTTAACGGCAGCATCACCAATGGCATGCAGATGTACTTGGTATTGCAACGCATCATATGCAACGAGTGCATTGAGTAGTTCTTCATCGCTCCAGATGGCAATTCCACATGAGGATGGATTATCTAGGTAGGGCTGCGTTAAGTGGGCAGTGCCAGCCGAAAGTGCGCCATCGAGTAAAAATTTGATGCTATTGGCTTGTAGTTGTGAAGGGTTATCCAGTTCTAGACACTGCTGGCGGATCTCATTGAAATCATCAATATCACCAGACCATGTTGTCGGAGTTACAAGAAGTGAGAGATTAAATGCGATAGTTAAAACATTAGATTGCGCAGCAGCAATATAGGCACGTGCCATATCTTTCTCACACCAAGAATCAATGGCAGCGATTACGCCGACTTTTCTATATTCAGCGCAGGCGTATGTGATTGCGGCAATATCACTTTCAATGGTGTTGGCAGGTGCGTGATCTAGAACTAGGGCCATGGCAGATGGCTCGCGCAAGGTTCCTTTTGCTGTGCCATCACTATTTCGAGCGATAGTGCCGCCTTGTGGATCTCTTGTTGCACTAGTAATTCCCGCTAATTCAATGGCCTTGCTGTTGACCCAAATCGTGTGGTGATCAACTGCGTGTAATACAACGGGGCGATCATTAACAACTTCATCGAGCCACTTGGCATCAAAGTCACCGCCTTCAATAATGGCAGCTTCATATGCACCGCCAATAATCCAGGGAGTCGAAGGGTTTAAATCAGCGAAGGATTTTACTTGGGTTTTGATTTCCTTAATGGTGTTGAGGCCATTAATTTTTGGTCCAGCGGCTTCGCGACCGGCAAATATCGGATGGGCATGTCCATCTAGAAAAGCGGGGATAACAAAGGCGCCATTGAGATCAATTGTTGTTTCTGCTGTGAACTCATGTGTCTTTTCACCGGTTGCAAGGATTATCGAATCTTTAACGAGTAAGTCATGAAAGATTGCTTGGCTAGATGACCAAAAGCGCGCGTTTGTATAAAGCGTGCTCATGTGTGAATGCTTTTATTAGTAAGTAACTGGGCAGGTCAATGTGCGAGTAATACCTGCAACACCTTGAACCTTAGACAAAATCACGCGACCGAAATCTTCCATGCTTGGTGCTTCTGCACGCATGATGACATCGTAAGGACCAGTGATACCCTCAGCCAGACTTACACCAGCGATAGCTGAAACAGCTTTTGCTACGGATGACGCTTTGCCGACCTCGGTTTGAATCAAAATATAGGCCTGTACTGACATAAGAGTTTCCTTTCGTTGGTGGGTAAAGGCTACTTCAGAGATATAGCAACTGGCTAGTCGATTACTCTTATCACTATGACCTTAAATGAAACCCAGATAATCGGCGCACTTGCCGAGATCTTTGGCAATGGCCACCGAGGCGTTCAGGTTGGAATCGGCGATGACGCTGCAGTTGTTACTACCGGCAAACAAAGCGTGATTACAACCGATATGGCGGTGGAGGGAACTCACTTTAATTGCCAGTGGTCGGGTGCTTTTGAGATCGGTCGAAAGATTACGGCTGCAAACCTTGCAGATATCTATGCAATGGGTGCTACACCTACCTATCTCGTAGTAGCCGTTACTTTGACTGGCGATGAGTCCATGGAGTGGATTTCTGAACTAGCACAAGGAATTAAACATGAGGCCAGTAGTTGTGGGTCAGTAGTGGTGGGCGGAGATTTAGCGCGCGGTCCAGTGAAAGTAATTTCAATGAGTGCTCTGGGTGAAGTAGAAAACGCAATTACGCGATCTGGTGCACAAGTAGGAGATTCGATTTACTTGTCTTCACTTCCTGGGTGGTCTGCAGCTGGTCTGGTATCTATTGAAAAAACAGAGCTCAGTGATTTAGAAAGCTATGCGGTGGAAGAGTTTTGTGCACCCACCCTTGATTATTCAATGGCAGTTGCCTTTGCCAATAAAGGCGCTCATGCGATGTGTGATGTCAGTGATGCGCTAGTTATCCAAGCAGAGCAGCTAGCTGCAGCATCTGGTGTGCAATTAGTTTTTGACTCAGAAGCCTTTAAGGCAAGTGAAGAGTTTGCACAGCTATCTGAGTTAGCAGAAGCTGGTGGCGAAGATGTTTGGCAATGGATTTTTGCTGGGGGAGAAGATCATGTTTTTCTGGCCATAGGTAAGGATCTGCCTGGGCTGCGCGTGGGTGTCGTTAAAGCCGGCAGCGGAGTAATTGGCTTAGAAATGAAAAAAGCGCCAGATACCTGGCGCCATTTCAGTTAAGCAAAATTAGTTAGCGTGTAACTTTTCCAGCCTTGAGGCATGAAGTACAGACGTTTTGACGCTTTGTGTTTCCGTTAACCAAGGTACGGATGCGCTGAATATTTGGATTCCAGCGGCGACGTGTCTTTACCTGGGAGTGTGAAACGTTATTGCCAAAGCTGGGCCCTTTGCCACAGATATCGCATGTTGATGCCACAGCGGTACTCCTCTTATATGTGAAGGTAAGTAAGTCCTTAACGGACAAGGCGAAAGGGTATCGCGAACGTAGGGGGTGACGCCAATCAAGGGGAAATCACGCTTTATTGCCTGCCTGTGAGCCTGAATTGCTCCACGGCTTGCACCGCACAGTAGGAGAGAATGCCACCATGGCAGATCTTGAAAGCAAACTCTCCTCAGTAATAGGAGATCGCACTGCCAAAGTTCTCACCGATGCTTTCGATATAAAAACTGTTGGCGATTTGATGCGCCACTATCCCCGCAGGTATTTAGTGCGAGGAGAGCTCTCAGATATTTCAGAGTTAGCAGAGGGTGATGAAGTAACTATTCTGGCTGAAGTGCTCAGTTCAACAAATAGGCCGTTGCGTGGGCGCAAAGGAAGCATTTTCGAAGTCGTCGTTACCGATGGCACCGACAAGCTCTCACTCACCTTCTTTAATCAAGCGTGGAGGGAAAAGGAGTTAAAGGCGGGTCGTCAGGGTTTGTTCGCCGGCAAAGTAGGCATATTCAATGGCAAGAAGCAGTTAGCCCATCCTGATTACGAAATGATTCCAGATGGCAACGATGTTGATGCAGCTGCTAGCTCTTTTGCAGGAAAGTATCTTCCTGTTTATCCCGCCAGTGCCAAGATGCCTTCTTGGAAAATCTCTAAATGCGTTGAGATGGCAATTGATTCACTCGATGAAGTGGAAGATTTCCTGCCTGACCACATACGAAGTAGCTTTGATTATCCCACTTTGCACCAGGGCTTAGTTCAGCTACACCGCCCAGCAGATCTCGATTGCGCTGAAAGTGCACGTGAGCGTCTAACTTTTGATGAAGCTTTCCTTTTGCAGTCACTATTGGTTTTGCGGCGCAATGAGTTAAGGAAACTCAATACCACTTCTCGCAAAGTGATTAAAGGTGGAGTTCTTGATTCATTTGATGCCTTATTGCCTTTCCAATTAACTGGGGGGCAAAGGGCGGTATGTGCTGAAATTGAGGGTGATTTAGCCCAAGACCATCCGATGCACCGTTTACTGCAAGGTGAAGTTGGTTCCGGTAAAACAATTGTTGCATTGCGTGCGATGTTGGCAGTTGTTGATAGCGGGGGACAAGCAGCCCTGCTTGCACCAACTGAAGTGTTAGCTGCCCAGCATTTGCGAACAATCGAAAAATTTCTTGGGCCCTTAGCCCAGGGTGGAACGCTGGGATCAGAAGAAGGTGCAACACAAATAACTTTAATTACTGGTTCGCAAAGCGCTGCAGCGCGCAAAGCTGCCCTTGCTCTTGCTGCTTCGGGTGATGCTGGAATTGTTATTGGCACACACGCATTACTCGGCGAAAAGGTTGAATTTAAAGATTTAGGCTTAATTGTTGTCGATGAGCAGCACCGCTTTGGTGTGGAACAACGAGATGCTCTCAAGGAAAAAGCACAGAAGCCTCCACATTTACTCGTCATGACAGCAACACCGATTCCTCGCACAGTGGCAATGACAGTCTTTGGTGATTTGGATGTTTCCACGTTGCGCGAACTTCCACTGGGTCGCCAACCGATAACAACGCATGTCATTCCTGTCATGGAGAAGCCAACGTATTTAGAACGTGCGTGGGCACGAATTCGCGAAGAAGTAGGACAAGGACATCAGGCATACGTTGTTGCACCGCGTATTGCCGCCGGCAGTGATGAGAATGCTGATATTGATTTTCTCTTTGGCACAGAATCCAGCGATATTGCCTCCGTTGAAGAGCTTGCACCCCGCCTGCATGGTGGCGATTTAGCAGGATTGCGCGTTGCAATGCTGCATGGGCGCCTTAGCACGGAAGAAAAAGAAAGCACAATGAAGGCCTTTGCCGGCGGAGAGATTGATGTTTTGGTGTCAACGACAGTTATTGAGGTCGGTGTGGATGTTGCAAATGCAACGATTATGGTGATTATGGACGCTGATCGCTTTGGTGTTTCACAACTTCACCAGCTTCGCGGTCGTGTGGGTCGCGGAACTTCACCGGGCCTATGTCTGCTCGTAACAAATGCCATTGCCGAAACTCCTGCACGCGAACGCTTAGATGCAGTGGCTGGCACTGTTGATGGCTTTGAACTCTCTCGAATCGATCTAGAACAGCGCCGTGAGGGAGATGTTTTAGGTGCATCTCAATCTGGAACTCAGTCACATCTGCGCTTGCTTCGAGTACTGCGCGATGAAGAGTTAATTGAGAAAGCAAGGACTGCTGCGCAGGATTTGATTGCGACATCACTAGATTTAACAAGTTATCCTGCGCTCAAGAAAGAGTTGAGCGCTATGGCCAATGACATGGCCGTAGATTATTTGGATAAGGGTTGATGCGTTGAGAATCATTGCAGGGGTAGCTAAAGGTCGCACACTGGGCACAGTTTCCGGTGCTACCCGCCCAACTTCAGATCGCGCGCGCGAAGGCTTGTTCTCTTCCCTGTTGTCTGAGTTCGGTGATTTTCTAGGCCTTCACGTTTTAGATTTATTTGGGGGATCTGGCGCTATTGGCCTGGAAGCGCTATCACGAGGTGCAACTCTGGTTCATATAGTCGAAAAAGATGCTGAAGCACAAAAAACTATTGAGAATAACTATGAGCTGGTAAATAAGAATAAGCCTGCAGGAAAGTTTCACCTCTATGCCATGTCAGCGATGATGCGGTGATTGCAGTTGAGCGCACCGCAAAGCGTTCAAATTTTTCATGGCCAGAAGGCTTTAGCGCAGTGCGCGAACGCAACTATGGGCAGGCCACGATTTTCTATGGCAATTACACGCCTGAGAATGGATAACTGACCCATCTCTTGCTAGCGTTTAGGCCATGAGACGCGCGGTTTGTCCTGGATCCTTTGATCCAATCACATTTGGTCATCTCGACATCATTTCTCGCGCCAGTGCCCACTTTGATCATGTGGTGATTGCAGTCCTTGAGAATCGCACAAAATCATCCCTGTTTTCAGTTACTGAGCGCATTGAAATGATCCGTGAAACCACCTCTCACTTATCTAATGTGAGCGTTGATTCATGGTCAGGTTTGCTCGTTGATTACTGCAAGAGTAATTCGATTCAAGCAATCGTTAAAGGGTTGCGTGCGGTTACAGATTTTGATTACGAGCTTCAGATGGCACAAGTGAATCTGCAAGGCTCAGGTGTTGAGACCATGTTTATGGCAACTGCGCCAACTCACTCATTTTTATCTTCATCATTAGTTAAAGAGCTCGCCCACTACGGGGGAGATGTTTCTACGATGGTGCCATCATCGATTAATGCAGCGCTCAAACTTCGAGTAGTCGGGAAGTAAGAATTATGGATTCAGTTGAAAAGTTAACCTCTGCAATCACCATGGTTGAAGAAGCACGTGGTGTTCCACTTTCTGCAAGCTGTGTTGTTCACCGTGGTGAGATGTTAGAACTTCTAGATGAGGCCCGCGAAGCACTTCCAAATGATCTTGAATCAGCACAAAAACTTATCGCGGCCCGTGATGCCATCATTGAAGAAGGCCGTGTTAGCGCTGAGCAGATGATTGCTATGGCAAGAGAAGATGTGGCCAGAATGGTTGAGCAAACGTCTATTGTCCAAATGGCACGTGATGAAGCACGCAAGATTTTGGATGAGGCCCGCACGTTAGGTGATCAAGAAAAGCAAGAAGTTGAGGAATACATTGATGGCCGCTTGGCTACTTTGGAAGTAATTTTGAATAAGACTCAAGATGCAGTTGCACGAGGGCGTGAGCGTCTAGGCGGTGCAAATGATAAAGATGTTCTGTCCCAACTCTCCGATGCCGACTAACTCCCATGGCACGCTTACCGGAGCCTTTTAAGTTAAATACATATGAACTTGCACGTCGTGCAGGGGAGATGAAGGAATACGAGCTCGATATAGAACTCCTTGAAAAACTGGGGGTTGAACTCATATCCGTTCCTGCTGGGGAAGTAATTGAGGTTGATGCCCGCCTGGAATCAGTGACGGAAGGCATTTTGTTGACTGCAGAAATATTCGCCATTGCTAAAGGTGAATGCACTCGGTGCCTTGATGCAGTAGAAGTAGAAATCGAACGAAAAGTTCAAGAGCTGTACTACTACGCCCAAAAGTTAGAGCGCCCAAAGAAGAAGAAAAAGAGCGATGATGAAGATGAATTAGGCGAAGATGATGAGTTGATGATGGATGGTGACATCATGGATTTAGAGCCACCTATCCGAGATGCCATTGTTCTAGATCTTCCGATTAATCCACTCTGTAGTGATGATTGCTTAGGGCTGTGCCCTGAATGTGGTGGCAAGTGGGCCGAGCTGCCTGGTGATCACGCTCATGAGGTCATTGATGCCCGTTGGGCGGGCTTGAAGGCTCTAGATCTGGAGTAAGTGGGCCGATTTCAAGAATTAGGCTTTTTGGGGGATACTTACCCCTTGCAGCCACCGCTGCTTTTAGAAATAGATAAGAAGAGGTTCGAACAGTGCCAGTACCAAAGCGAAAAATGTCGCGTTCAAAGACGCGCTCACGCCGTAGCCAGTGGAAGACAACTGCTGCCTCTTTAGCAACATGCGGACAATGCCAATCTCCAAAGCTTCAACACACAGCATGTCCAACATGCGGTACATATAACCGCCGCCAAGTTCTAGAGGTTTGATCGTTAGTTCTATGCTCAATGAAGCGTTGGGGGTTGAACTTGAACCCTCACTTCTGGAGTTAGCTTTTACACACCGCTCATTTGCTTACGAATCTGCGAGCAAAGAAACAAATGAGCGTCTTGAATTTCTTGGAGATTCAGTTCTCGGTTTAATTGTCACCGAAGAACTCTATAAGCGCTATCCAGATTTAGATGAATCACGTTTATCACCGCTGCGCTCAGGTGTGGTTAACATGCGTGCGCTAGCAGATATCGCGCGAACTTTAGAGCTTGGGCAATATATTCGCTTAGGTAAAGGTGAAGAAGTTACGAATGGGCGCGATAAAAACTCATTACTTGCAGATGCTCTTGAGGCCTTAATTGGAGCTATCTATCTTCAATGCGGCTATGAAAAATGTACTGAGATTGTGCGCAGATTGATTGCAACAACTATGGATTCAGCCGTTGCACGCGGAGCTGGTTTAGATGGCAAGACAGCCCTTCAAGAGTTAGCGGCTAGCCTTGGAAAAGGTGCACCGGAGTATGTTGTTACAGAACAAGGTCCAGATCACGATAAAGATTTCTCGGCTACAGCAATGGTTGCTGGAAACGCTGTGGCGGTGGGAACCGGAAAAAGCAAGCGAGAGGCTGAGCAAGTAGCTGCCCGAATTGCATATGAAACTCTAAAAACTGAGCTGCCCGAGCAGTAATTTCGCCAAAAACAAGCACGTGGCGCGATAGGTTTACCGCGTGTATCTCAAGAGCATCACCCTCAAGGGCTTTAAGTCCTTTGCTTCCAGCACCACATTGCGGCTTGAGCCAGGTATTACATGCGTTGTTGGTCCTAACGGTTCAGGTAAAAGTAACGTCGTAGATGCCCTCACCTGGGTTATGGGTGAACAGGGTGCAAAATCCCTTCGCGGGGGCAAAATGGAAGATGTTATTTTCGCTGGAACAAGTGGTCGTGCACCACTTGGTCGCTCAGAAGTTTCACTCACAATCGATAACACCGATGGCGCACTGCCTATCGACTACACCGAAGTAACTATTTCTCGCATTCTTTTCCGTAACGGCCAGTCTGAATATCAAATTAACGGTGAAGCTTCACGTTTACTTGATATTCAGGAACTACTCAGTGATTCAGGTATTGGTCGCGAAATGCACGTCATCGTTGGTCAAGGCCAGCTAGATGCAATTTTGATGGCAACTCCGGAAGAGCGCCGTGGATTTATTGAGGAAGCCGCCGGTGTGCTCAAGCACCGTAAGCGTAAAGAAAAAGCTTTGCGCAAACTTGATTCAATGCAAGCCAACATGGCACGTGTTCAAGATCTAACTGTTGAGCTGCGCCGCCAACTTCGCCCACTAGGTAAGCAAGCAGAGGTCGCAAAGAAGGCGGCAACAATTCAGGCAGATCTACGTGATGCAAAGCTGCGTTTGTTTGCTGATGATTTTATTTCGATGTCTCGCACACTCGATGCTGAAGTGGCCGATGAAACTGCTTTGCGCCAAAAGCGTGCAGAGGTTGATAGAGAACTTGAAGCAATTCGCTCTCGGGAAGAAGTACTCGATGCTCAATCAGCAGTTGAATCTCCATTACTTGTTCAAGCACAAGAGACTTACTACCAATTAAATTCTCTGCGTGAAAAATTCCGTGGAACACAAAGCCTTGCACAAGAGCGCTCACGCTTTCTCAATGAAGAAGCTGAAGAAGCCCGCTCTGCGGGCCGTGATCCAGAAGCGCTAGAAAAAGAGGCGCACGTTCTACGCCAAGAGGAAACTCATTTACGAAATAACATCAATAATGCGCGCACAGCGTTAGCTGCAGCAAGTTCTGCGCTTACAAGTGCTGAACAAGCGCTAAAGATGGATGAAGATAAAATCGCTGCAGCAATGCGCGCTATCGCAGATGCCCGCGAAGGAACTGCGCGCCAAGAGGGCCATATCAAATCACTTCAAGCGCGCCTTGAAGCAATTGCAGAGGAAATCGCACGTCTGACTAAAGCCCGTGATGATGCCCAGCACCGCGTTGATGGCGCATCACGTGAATATGCCTCCTTTGAACTTGAAATCGCTAGCGCCGATTCTGGCGAGCTAGGTCTTGATTCAGCATTTGAGAGTGCAAAGTCCACACTCGATGACTCTAAGACAAAACTAGGTGTGTTAGTTGATTCTGAGCGCGCGGCAGATCGTGAGCGAAATGCCGTTGAAGCCAAGTTAGAAGCAATGAAGTTAACCTCACAAAATCGTGATGGTGCATCAGCTCTGATGCGCGATTCACGCGGCGTTCACATTTTGGGCTCAATTGCCTCACTCATTGAGATCGATGAGGGATGGGAATCAGCAGCTGCAGCCGCCCTTGGATCTTTGGCTGATGCAATTGTCGTTCAGGATTTATCGTCAGCTGTTACAGCGTTAACAACCCTTCGTGATCAAAACTTAGGCCAGGCAGACATCCTGGTATATGAAGCGGGTAACAGTGGAAATTCAAATATTCCTGCTGGTTTAAATGCGCTCTCCTCGCATATTCGCTCACATTCCATTGGTGATCTGATTTCATCGCTTCTGGCTTCAACTGTTGTTGCTGAAAATGCCAGAGATGCTGAAGCAATTCTTCGCTCACACCCATCAGTAACTGTTGTTACGCGTGATGGAGATGTCATTACTAAGGTTCGTGCACGTGGTGGTTCTAAATCTTCATCTTCTCTTATTGAGATTAATTCTTTGATTGAAAGCCTTGAAGTTAAGCTCACTGAAATTACACACACATGCGATCGTCTGAAGTTCGAGATTGCAACTGCAACCACTGAGGTTGCCGATTCTCAGGGATCATTTGATGGTGCACTCTCAAGGCTCAATGAATCAGATGCCCGCATTGCCTCTATTACTGAACAGTTAGCCGTTTCTGGCCAAAATATGAAATCGGCTGTAGCTGAAGTTGAACGACTCAACACCTCCATTCAGGAAGCAAGCTCGGCTAAAAGCCGTGATGAGGGCGAGCTAGTAATTGCCCAAAATCAACTGCATCAACAAGGTGTAGTTGCAGAACCTGATCACACATTTACTGAAAATTTACGCAACGCTGTTTCACTGGCGCGCACAACTGAAGTTGAAGCGCGCTTAGCTGTTCGTACAATCGAAGAGCGCGTTGATTCAGTTGCAGCACGCGCTAAAGCCCTTGAAGATTCAGCGAGAAATGAGCGTGAAGCTTCAGAGCGCGCCATTGTGCGTCGCGGTGCTCGCGCACAAGCAGCCGTAATATCTCAAGCAATTGCCGAATCTGCTTATGAAGTTCTTATCCATATTGAGCGCTCTATTGCTAAAGCTGCAACAGAGCGCGCCCGTCTTGAGGGATCACGAACTGCTAGAGATGGTGAAACTCTGACTGTTCGTGCACGTGGACGTGAATTGACTACCGAACTAGAACAACTAACTTCTAGTGTTCACAAAGATGAAATTGCCCGTGCGGAACAGCGCATGCGCATTGAAACTCTTGAAAACAAGACGATGGAAGAGTTTGGTATCGATACACAGGTTCTAGTTTCTGAATATGGACCTGATAAAGACGTTCCAACATTCTTTGAAAATGAAGCTGGTGAAATCATCACAACCGAGCTCATCCCATATCGCCGCGATCAACAGGAAAAGCGTTTGGCTTCAGCTGAGCGCTCACTAACATTGCTCGGCAAGATTAATCCTCTGGCTCTTGAAGAGTTCTCTTCACTTGAAGAGCGACTGAAGTTCTTGGCTGAACAATTAGAGGATTTAAAGAACACCAAGAAAGACTTGCTCGACATCATTAAAGAAGTTGATGATCGTGTTCAGTCAATCTTTATGGAAGCCTTTGAAGAAACTGCAAAGCATTTTGAAGATATCTTCTCTCGACTATTTCCTGGGGGTGATGGCCGTTTAATTTTGACGGATCCAGATAATCCGATGATCAGTGGCGTTGATGTTGAGGCTCGCCCACCTGGAAAGCGCATTAAGCGTTTATCTCTGCTTTCAGGTGGAGAAAAGTCTTTGACCGCAGTTGCCATGCTGATTGCAATCTTCAAAGCACGCCCTAGTCCGTTCTATGTGCTCGATGAAGTTGAAGCGGCCCTCGACGATACCAACCTTGGCCGATTGTTAGTGATTTTTGAGGAGCTTCGCGCAACTTCTCAGCTGATTGTCATTACGCATCAAAAGCGCACCATGGAGATCGCCGATGCTTTGTATGGCGTGACTATGCGTGGCGATGGTGTCTCTGAAGTAATTTCTCAGCGTTTGCGCGAATCTGACGCAAGTTAAGTAAAGCTTTCCTATGGGTTTATTTAGCAAGTTCATCGCCAAAATCAAGGGAACAAATGGGTTTGCACCTGCTGATTGGAAAGAGTTAGAAGAAGAACTGCTTCTATCTGACTTAGGTCCATCATTGACCAAAGAGTTCTTAGAACAGGCCCATAAGGTTAAGAGCGAGAGCGCCGAAGAGGCTCTTTCTCAGATTTTATCTACTCATCTTTCTACTAAAGATCGCGGGGCTTTACTGGGTCAAGAAACAACTGTAATCATGGTTGTTGGTGTGAATGGAACGGGTAAGACAACAAGTGTTGCAAAGCTAGCCGCGCAGCTAAAGAGCGGTGGTAAGAAAGTTGTGATGGCAGCAGGGGATACCTTTCGAGCTGCTGCCGTTGAGCAGTTACAAACCTGGGGGATGCGAATTGGTGTTGAAGTAGTTTCAGGTAAAGCAAATGGTGATCCAGCATCCGTTGCATTTGATGCTGCTAAGAAAGCCCAAGAGAGTAAAGCTGACTTTCTGATTATTGATACCGCAGGGCGATTGCACAATAAGAATGATTTGATGGCAGAGCTTGAGAAAGTTAAACGCGTCGTTGAGAAAGTATTTCCAATTAATGAAGTTCTCTTGGTAATTGATGCAACAACTGGTCAAAATGGTTTGCAACAGGCCAAGGTATTTACCGAAGCAGTAAGAGTCACTGGAATTATCTTGACCAAAATTGATGGAAGTGCAAGAGGTGGTGTTGCGCTAGCTATTGAGAAAGAACTCGATATTCCAATCAAGTGGATCGGGACAGGGGAGTCTGAGGCAGATTTTGCCCACTTTGATGCCCATAGCTATATCCAAGGGCTACTTTCGTAACCTGGACGTAACACAGGGGCAAATTTGTCACGCCCCCGCAATAGTTCGCATCATCTGCTGTAATCGGGGCTAGAGAAGGTATGCCCATCTCAATGGCGAGAAATTTCTTTTCAAGACTGAAGGCAGATAAAAATATGACAGATATCGTGTTGAACTCAGGTGATACCGCCTGGATGTTAGCAAGCACCGCTCTCGTTCTTCTTATGACACCTGGACTTGCCTTTTTCTACGGCGGAATGGTTCGCACTAAGAGCGTTCTTAATATGATGATGATGTCCTTTATAACTATTAGCATCGTTAGCATTTTGTGGGTTATTTATGGTTTTGAATTAGCTTTTGGTTATAAAGCTGATTCACCTTGGTATGGAAATCTTTCATTCTCAGGCTTAGGTGGAATGGTCAATGACTTCACAAATAATGGTGGTATTTATCCAATTCCGGTTTTGGTTTTTGCAGCGTTTCAATTAATGTTTGCAATCATTACTCCAGCTCTCATCTCTGGTGCAATTGCAGATCGCACTAAGTTCACTGCTTGGGCAGTATTCGTAGCAATCTGGTCAACTATTGTTTACTTCCCAGTTGCACATTGGGTTTTTGCTTTCGGTAACAAAGTTGGTGACACTGTTACTGGTACTGGGTTCCTTGCAGGTAAAGGTCTTGAAGACTTTGCTGGGGGAACGGCAGTTCACATCAATGCAGGGGCCGCTGGTTTAGCACTTGCGATAATTCTCGGTAAGCGTGTTGGCTGGCGCAAAGAGTCAATGCGGCCACACTCATTGCCATTAGTACTCCTTGGATCAGGTTTACTTTGGTTTGGCTGGTTTGGATTTAATGCCGGTTCTGCGTTAGCTGCAAACGGCACTGCAGGTCTTGCATTCCTCAACACTCAAGTTGCAACTGCCGGAGCACTCATTGGTTGGTTGTTAGTTGAAAAGATTCGTAATGGCCACCCAACTTCACTAGGCGCAGCTTCTGGCGCAGTTGCAGGTTTAGTTGCAATAACTCCTGCATGTGCCTTCGTTGCACCATGGGCAGCAGTAGTTATCGGATTATTTGCTGGTATTTTCTGCGCACTTGCAGTTGGTTTGAAGTATAAGTTTGGATTCGATGATTCACTCGATGTCGTCGCAGTTCACCTAGTTGGAGGAATCTGGGGATCTTTGGCAATCGGCTTGTTTGGCACAAGTGTTGTAAATAGCGTCGGCCTGGATGGTCTTTTCTATGGTGGCGGCACTGATTTACTTACCAAACAAGGGCTAGGTGTTGGAATGGTTGCACTTTATTCATTCCTCGTTACATTGGTCCTTGGGTTCATCATCGAAAAGACAATCGGGTTCCGTGTCTCGAAAGATGATGAAGTAGAAGGTGTCGACTTGTCTGAACATGCCGAGACTGCCTATGAAATGTCTAGCTCTTCACGAGGAGGTTCTTTCTGATGAAGTTAATTACAGCAATCCTGAAGCCATCTAAGCTAGAAGATGTCAAGAATGCTCTGCAGCAACATGGCGTTAAAGGAATGACAGTCTCTGAAGCCAGCGGCTTTGGTCGTCAAAAGGGACATACCGAGGTTTATAGAGGAGCCGAATACACAGTTGACCTCATTCCAAAGGTTCGACTTGAAGTACTAGCAGATGATGAAGAAGCAGCTGCAGTTGTCGAAGTCATCGTTAAGGCAGCATCAACAGGAACCATAGGTGATGGAAAGATTTGGACGACGCCAGTTGATCAAGTAGTACGTGTTCGCACTGGAGAACGTGGGCCAGAGGCAATCTAAGTTTCTTATAGTTGAAACTTTAAGTAAAGGCGGGCCAACAAAGTTGGCTCGCCTTTATTGCAACTGCTCAAGTAGTCTTAGCGCCTTATGTTCGAGTCACTCACTTCCCGCTTTAGCAGCACATTTTCAACGTTGCGCTCACGCGGCAAAATTAGCAGCGCAGATATTGATGCGACCTGTGCTCAGATTCACCAAGCTCTACTTGAATCTGATGTTGCACTATCTGTCGTAGAAAGCTTCGTTGAGCAGATACGTGAGAAATCTTTAGCTGCCCTTGCGACAATGCAGTCTGGTGCTAATCAGGGGCAAGCAATCTTTGAGATCGTTAATACATCTCTTATTGAAATTCTTGGGGGAGAAGCACGCAGAGTTCGATTTGCAAAGAATCCTCCTACTGTCATTATGTTGGCAGGTTTGCAAGGTGCTGGAAAGACAACTTTGGCCGGAAAGCTTGCAAAGTTCTATGCTGATCAAGGAAACACGCCACTTCTGGTTGCCTCCGACTTACAACGACCAAATGCTGTCACACAGTTGCAAGTAGTTGGTGAAAGTATTGGTGTTCCAGTCTTTGCGCCAGAGTCGGGCAATGGAGTTGGTGATCCAGTAAAAGTTGCAAAGAGCGGTGTCGAGTTTGCTAAATCAAAGCTCTACAACATGGTTATCGTTGATACCGCAGGTCGGCTAGGTATAGATGAAGAGCTAATGAAACAAGCAGCTGATATTCGAGATGCCGTTAATCCCGATGAGATTCTCTTTGTTGTTGATGCCATGATTGGTCAAGATTCGGTGAGAACCTCACAAGCATTTTTAGATGGCGTCGGCTTTGATGGCGTTGTTTTAACTAAGTTGGATGGTGATGCTCGCGGTGGTGCAGCTCTCTCAATCGCTTCAATTACCAAGCGTCCGATTATGTTCGCATCCACTGGCGAAAAGCTCAGTGATTTTGATATTTTCTATCCCGACCGTATGGCCTCACGAATTCTTGGAATGGGAGATGTTGCAACACTTGCCGAACAGGCTAAGAAAGCCTTTGATGGTGATACATCTGCAAAGCTGGAAGCAAAGTTTGCAAGTGGTGAAGATTTCACATTGGAAGATTTCCTAGAGCAACTACAAGCAATGTCTAAAATGGGCTCGATGTCTAAGTTATTAGGCATGCTGCCCGGTGCTGGGGCGATGAAGAAACAGATTGAAAACTTTGATGAAGGTGAGATTGTTCGCACTAAAGCAATTGTTCAATCAATGACTCCGATTGAAAGACGCGATCCTAAAGTTCTCAACGGCTCTCGCAGGGCTCGAATTGCGCTAGGTTCTGGTCGCAAGGTCTCTGATGTGAACAACTTGGTAGATCGCTTCTCTGCTGCCCAGAAGATGATGAAGCAAGTGCGAAACGGGGCAACGCCACAAGGTATGGCTGGTATGAGTCTTCCCGCGATGCCTAAGGCGGCAATAAAGAGCGCTGCCCCCAAGAAGAAGTCCAAATCTGGTAATCCAGCCAAACGAGCCCTAGAAGAGGGGCAATAAAGCTCGATTTCACCTTTGCCACCCTGAGATGGCAGACTTGGGCACCTGTTGAAGGGGCCCTCTACCCCCGTTCAACATCCACGACCGATAGTTGTATGTAATTGATTGCGCACCCCGCTGCGATTAATTTTTATGACACACATAAACAGGAGCACAATCTCACTTGGCTACAAAAATTCGTTTAATGCGCATGGGTAAAATCCGCACACCATTTTTCCGCGTAGTTGTTACAGACTCACGCAAGGCACGTAACGGTCTTTCAATTGAAGAAATTGGTCGTTACGCACCAGGACAAGAACCATCACTTATTGAGATCAACTCTGAGCGTGCTCAGTACTGGCTCGGTGTTGGTGCACAACCATCAGAGGCGGTAGAGGCTCTTCTGAAGGTCACTGGAGATTGGCAAAAATTTAAGGGTCTTCCTGGAACTGAAGGCACACTTCGTGTTGCAGCTCCAAAGGTTGGCAAGCATGTTGCTTATGAAGCAGCTATGAAGCAGGCAATGGATGAACCAAAAGAAGGCGCGACTACTCTTAAGAAGAAGGCACAAGAGAAGTTAGCTGCAAAGGCAAACCCAGTTGCTGAAGAAGCAGTAGTAGAAGTACCAGTTGCTGAAGCTGCGGTTGAGGAAGTTGTTGAAGCAGTAGTAGAGGCACCAGCAGAGGCAGTAGTTGAAACTCCGGTAGAAGCTGTTGTTGAAACACCAACTGAAGAAGCGGATGCAGAATAATAATGATGGATGAAGCCCTAGAGCATTTAGTAAAGGGAATCGTTGATAATCCCGATGATGTAGTTGTTGCTGAAAAAAACCATCGTCGTGGAACAACTCTTGAGGTTCGTGTGAATCCTGAAGATATCGGCAAAGTTATTGGTCGTAATGGTCGCACTGCAAAGGCGCTTCGCACGGTCGTGAGTGCAATTGCAGGACGTACTGTTCGCGTCGATCTCATCGAGACCGACGAAGCACGATAGCAATGCGTTTACTCGTGGGGCGCATCGGTCGCGCCCACGGAATTCTTGGAGAAGCGACGATTGAGGTTCGAACTGATGAACCTGATCGTCGTTTTGCCATTGGTAGCAAAGTTCAAACCGATGCCCATGGTGAGCTAACAATTATTTCTGGCCGTGTGCATAACGGTATTTTACTGCTGGGATTTAACGGCATCACCGATCGTAATGAAATAGAAAAGCTTCGCAATACTTTAATTTATTGCGATGTAGATATCAATGAGCCAGGTGCTGATGAAGATGATTACCATGTCTTACAGTTAATTGGCTGCGCAGCTCATTTAGAGTCGGGTGAACT
Source organism: Actinomycetota bacterium (assembly GCA_026392775.1). The sequence continues at coordinate 37,165 of JAPLBK010000106.1, read as the reverse complement.
CATTGGCGAAGTAATAGATGTTATTAACCTTCCAGGTCAAGATTTACTAGCGATTAAGACGGAGTCTGGGGAAATTCTGATTCCTTTTGTGCATCAATTAGTTCCTGTGATTGATATTGCCGCCCGTAGAGTTGTTGTAATTCCACCTGATATGTCGGGGGAAGTTAAATGAAAATTGATGTAGTTACTATTTTTCCAGAGTATTTCACACCACTCAAACTCTCTTTATTAGGTAAAGCACAAGATTCAGGTTTAGTTGGGTTTGGAATTCACGATTTACGCATCTTTGCCACAAATGTTCATAATCAAGTCGATGACACACCATATGGCGGCGGCGCTGGAATGGTGATGATGCCTGAAGTATGGGGACAAGCCCTAGATTCACTGATGGATGCCGAAACAGATTTAATTATTCTGACTCCAGCAGGTAAGCGCTTTGATCAACCAATGGCAGCAAAGTTTTCCAAGGCATCACATCTAGTTTTTGCTTGTGGTCGATATGAAGGAATTGATGATCGTGTGCGCCAGCACTACCTCTCTAAGAATTTTAGAGTCCATGAGGTTTCCATTGGTGATTATGTTTTGGGTGGGGGAGAAGTTGCATCTCTTGTGATGATTGAAGCTATCACCCGCTTGATTCCAGGTGTTCTAGGAAATCCTGAATCACTTGCTGAAGAGTCGCATAATGAGGCGGGGTATCTTGAGTATCCCAACTTCACAAAGCCGCAAAACTGGCGCGATATACCGGTCCCTGAGATTTTATTAAGTGGAAATCATGGAGAAATCGCTAAGTGGCGAGCAGCACAAGCCATTGAGCGTGCGAAAGACAATTTATAACTAGCGGGTAACCTACATTCTGCCGTAGCGTTACGCCTATGACCTATGACAGCAGAGAGATTCAAGCTCGACTTATTCGAGATCTAGAGCCTGTCGTTGCTGTTGAACTCGATCGACACCTCAAGGTACAAAAAAATTGGTATCCCCATGAGTATGTCCCATGGTCTGAAGGTCGCGATTTTGCTGGGCCTCTCAATGGAGATGCATGGGAAGCAAAGGATTCACGTCTTACACCCGTTGCCCAAGATTCACTCGTTCTCAATCTTTTAACTGAAGATAACTTGCCGAGTTACCACACTGAAATTTCCCTCTCAATGGGCCGCGATGGTGCATGGGGAACGTGGATTGAACGCTGGACTGCAGAAGAGGCACGTCACAGCATTGTTATCCGAGATTATTTAATGGCAACGCGTGGAGTTGACCCATATGAGCTTGAAGACCTACGTATGGCACATATGTCATTGGGTTATCAGACTCCATATGAGAATGACATGTTGCACACCATCGCTTACGTTTCTTTCCAGGAGCTAGCTACACGTATTTCACACCGCAATACCGGCAAAATCTCAGCGGACCCAATTGCAGAATCCCTGCTGCAACGTGTTTCTCTAGATGAAAACCTACATATGCTTTTCTATCGCAACACACTAGGCGCAGCCCTTGATATGGAGCCAAATGCTTCTATGCGAGCAATTGCTGATGTAGTAACCAATTTTGATATGCCAGGTGCCAATATGCCAGGTTTTGGTAGAAAAGCCGTCCAGATTGCTCTGGCAGGAATCTATGACATGCAGCAGCATTTAGAAGAGGTAATTGCTCCCGTGCTTCGTGCGTGGAATGTATTTGATCGCACGGACCTGAGCGGTGATGGCTTAGCTGCCCGTGATGAACTTGCAGCATTCTTGTCCAAGACCACCGATGAATCCAACCGCTTTAATGAAAAGCGTGAGCTACATTTTGAGCGCCTCATTGCTCGTGGACAAGAACCACTGCGAATCATTAAGTAAAGTTAGCTTCTATGTCCAAGCGCGTTCTCTTCATCGAGCATGACCATGTTTCTGCAGGTGGTCCAATCTGGAAACAGTTTGAAAAACGGGGCTATGAAATATCGCGATTTATTATTGTTGATGAAGAACATGCCAAAGCCCCAAATGTGACACCAGTATGGCCAGATTTACTCTCATTTGATGTAGTGGTTGTCATGGGTGCGCCATATGCTGCATATGACGATGGTGCAATTGGTAATTGGTTACTTCCACAAGTGGCAAAAATGCGCGAAGTTCATAACGCAGGAATTCCAGTTTTAGGTATTTGCTTTGGGGGGCAGTTAATGTCGCGCGTGCTAGGTGGAACAGTTTCACGCTCACCTCGCGCTGAACTTGGTTGGTATGAATTAGATAGTGATGATGAGAGTTTGATTCCTAAGGGACCATGGTTTCAGTATCACTGGGATCGCTTTACCGTCCCACCTGGGGCTACAGAGATTGCTCGAACTCAATTGTGTCCGCAGGCATATCACTTTGGTCGCACGTTAGGTCTTCAGTTCCATCCAGAGATCGACTCTGAAGTTTTAGATATGTGGCTTGCAATGGATGGGGGATGTGCTGAAGTTGAATCTGAAGGCGTAGTGGTTGATCAGTTGCGTGCTGAGACTAGAAAACTTGAGGCACAAAGTAATCAGCGCGGCTACGATTTAGTTGATCAATTTCTTGATCGCATCGCAACCGCGCCAATCCGCACAATCTAATTAGTCGTTAGAGATAAATACATTCTTTAACTCAGTGTAAGCATCAACAGCATCTGGTCCAAGACCACGTCCAAGACCTGATTGCTTAAAGCCGCCAAATGGTGTCCAGAAGCGCACTGAAGAATTTGAATTCACAGATAGTGCCCCTGATTCAATTGCACGAGAAACGCGAAGAGCTCGTCCCACATCTCTTGTCCAGATAGATCCTGATAATCCATATTCACTATCATTTGCTAGAGCAATTGCTTCGGCTTCATCTTCGAAAGTAAGAACAGAGACAACAGGTCCGAAGATCTCTTCACGCCAAGACTTAGCTTGGGCATTCTTTGGAATCAAAACAGTTGGAGGCATCCAGTAACCAGCTCCCGATGGGGCTGAACCTTGGAAAGCGATTTTTTCATCAAGATAAGACTCAACAACATCAAACTGCTTCTTTGAAATCAGTGGTCCCATGTCAGCGGTAGCAAGATTTGGATCTTCACAACGGAATTTCTTAACCGCTACCTCGAAATGCTCCATGAACGTATCGAATGCCGACTTTTGCACAAGGATTCGAGAACGTGCACAGCAATCTTGCCCAGCGTTATCAAAGACTGCGCCAGGTGCGCTAGCTGCAGCTTTTTCAATATCTGCATCAGCAAAGATGATGTTGGCGCTCTTGCCACCAAGCTCAAGTGTTACGCGCTTCACCTGATCGGCGCATCCAGCCATAATCTGCTTTCCAACTTCAGTTGAGCCAGTGAAGCCAACTTTTCGAACCAATGGATGTGTAACAAAGCGATTTCCAACAACACTTCCCTTTCCAGGCAAGATGTTGAGAACACCTTCAGGAATTCCAGCCAGCAATGCAAGCTCACCCAGGCGAATAGCGGTTAGAGGCGTGTATTCGGCGGGTTTTAAAACAACGGTGTTTCCTGCAGCTAACGCTGGCGCAAAACCCCAACCAGCAATCGGCATTGGAAAGTTCCAGGGAACGATTATTCCAACAACACCTAAAGGCTCTTTAAAAGTTATATCCACACCACCTGGAACTGGAATTTGCTTACCGAATAAACGCTCTGGGGCAGCTGCGTAGTACATCAGCGTATTAGCGACGTTGTCGGCTTCCCAGAGGGCGTTGCCCCGGGTGTGACCAGCGTTTGTGATTTCTATCTGTGCCAACTCTTCACGGTGATCAGTTACAACTTGAGAGAAAGCACGAAGCAAACGAGCACGCTCACCAGGGGTGACGTTTTTCCAACTCTGGAAAGCCTTGGCTGCCTTTGCGATAACTGCATCAGTCTGTTCCAAGTCTAAATGAGGAACATTCTTAACAATCTTTTCTGTGGCAGGGTTGATTACATCGTATGAAGTGGACACTGTGGTTTAGAACCTTTCGAAGTTGCGGACTAATTCCCAATCGGTGATTGCCTTGCCATATGCGGCAATTTCAATCTTGGCCATGTTTGCATAATGTGCCTGAACTTCAGCGCCAAAGGTTTCCTTAACCCAGGCAGAGTTTTCCCATAACGCCAAAGATTCATTCATAGAAGAAGGAATGCGCTGTGAATCTGAGGCATAAGCGTTTCCAGTAAATGCTGGCTCTAAAACCATCTTGTTCTTAATTCCATCAAGACCAGCAGCGATAATTCCGGAAACAGCTAGATATGGATTTACGTCACCGCCTGCAACACGGTTTTCAAGGCGAAGGCTTTGACCCTTGCCAACCAGGCGCAATGCACATGTGCGGTTATCGCGACCCCAGCGGATAGCTGTTGGGGCAAATGAACCCGGGACGTAGCGCTTATACGAGTTGATATTTGGAGCAAAGAGCAAAGACATCTCGCGCAAATGGGCAATCTGGCCGGCAATGAACTGGCGTCCAAGATCACTCAAACCCTGTTCTTTATCTGAATCATCAGCCATCACCATAGAACCATCTAGGCCACGGAAAGAGAGGTGGATGTGTGAAGAGTTACCTTCTTTTTCATTTGGCTTAGCCATGAAAGTAAGTGCATAACCATCTTGGGCTGCAATCTCTTTTGCGCCGTTCTTATAGATAACGTGGTTATCGCAATTTGAAAGTGCATCTGAGTACTTAAAGGCAATTTCATGCTGACCAAAGTTACATTCACCCTTAACCGACTCAACTATCATTCCTGCTTTGGCCATAGACAAACGAATTCTGCGCAAGAGCGGCTCAATTCGTGATCCACCCATAATGGAGTAATCCACGTTGTATTGATTCACCGGAATTAAATTCTTATAGCCCTTGTTCCAAGCTTCTTCATAGGTGTCCTTGTAGACGACGAACTCAAGCTCGGTGCCACACATGGCTTCCATGCCAGCATCTTTAAGGGCCTTAACTTGCTTGCGAAGTATTTGGCGGGGAGATGCAACTACATCTGTGTGATCTAGCCACTGCACATCGGCTAATACAAGTGCGGCACCTTCTTGCCAATCAATCATGCGAAGCGTGTCCATATCTGGAACTAGAGCGAAATCGCTATAGCCGCGCTCCCATGAAGACATCTCATATCCATCAACGGTATTCATATCGACATCTACAGCTAGAAGATAGTTACAACCCTCGGTGCCATGCTTAAGGACTTCATCAAGGAAGAAGGTTCCATGGATGCGCTTACCTGTTAAGCGGCCCTGCATATCAGTCATGGCTACTACGACGGTATCTACTTCACCGCTCTTGATCTTGGCTGTTAAATCAGCAATCGTCAATGATGTCATGCCCAATAGCCTAACGATTTAGGGCTTTAAAATCCAGAGTAAAAAAATCCCCCCACACTTTATGTGCGGGGGGATTTATGGGAGTTATAACTCTTTTATAGGTTAGTTCGTGGTCCTGTGTACCACTTTTTAGCAGATAGGTTCCACCAGATCGTGAGAATAACTAGCGCGCCACCTGTGATGATTGGGGCGTAGTTAACTGCAGTCCACGTGAAGTCTGCATTTCCTGGAGTTCCAGCTGGTGAGAATGGCAATATGAAGTAGACCGAAATAATTGCTATTTCAGCAACAGCAACGGTGCACATCCACTTGTACTTTGAGCCTAGATTCCATTCGCCAACCTTGAAACTGTCGCCAGCCTTAAGACGTAAGTAAATGGGAATCATGAACGCTAAGTAAAGGGAAATTACGCAAACAGATACAACCGCATAGAAAGCAGTTGGAGCACCTGTTGGTGACTTCCACAATGCTGGAAGAGTCATCACAATTCCGGCAACTGCAGATACAAGCACTGCATTCTGAGGAACATGATGCTTGTTAACTTTCTTCCAAAGGTTTCCTCCAGGTACGGCGCCATCGCGTGAGAATGCAAACATCATGCGGGAGCAGGATGTTAAGCATGCTGTAACGCAGAAGATTTGACCCACAGTGGTGATCAGCATGATTAATTTAAATGAAGCACCTGCACCAAGTGCGCTATATAACAGTGCAATGATTTGACCGCCACCGTAAGGGTTGACAGCTGGATCAAATGAGTTGATGTAATCAGTGTTAGTTGCAACATAAAGGAAAGCCATCAAAAGGATATATCCACCAATAGCTGAGTAAGCAATTGATTTCCAAATGCCCTTAGCTGCTGCTAGGTGAGCACTGTGTGTTTCCTCTGAAAGGTGTGCAGAGGCATCGAATCCAGTGATTGTGTACTGAGTGAGTAAGAATCCAAGCGGTAGAACAAAATACCAGTAGGAGTTATCGCTAAAGCCTGAGTTATTGATGTGTGTAGTGAACATCCAATTGAGTGTTTGATGCTTGTCAGTGCCAAAAATCAGAATTCCAACAATGATTGCCGCACCAAAAACATGCCACCAGACTGATATGTTATTAAACATCGCAAGAAGTGGGCCACTGTAAATATTTACCAGTGTAGCGAATGCAATAACAACAAGGAAAAGTACGAACTGCTGCTTAATGTAATCCCCACCCATAAAGCTTGTTGCATATGAGGGTGAATACAAGCCAATGAGATTGTTAAGGAATCCAGTTACACCGTAACCAACAGATGCTGTTACAGAAACTAGGCCAATTAGGTTGAGCCAACCAGTGTAGAATCCAGCTTTAGCTCCACCTAGCTTTGATGACCACCAGTAAATACCACCTGATGTTGGATACGCAGAAGCAAGTTCTGACATACAAAAGCCGATGATTAAAATAAACAGTGAGATGAGTGGCCAACCAATTGAAATTGCAACTGGACCACCGTTATTCCAAGCTTGCGCAAATGTTGTGAAACAACCTGCGAGAATTGAAATGATTGAGAATGAGATAGCGAAGTTCGAGAAGGAACTCCATGATCGATTAAGCTCCTGTTTGTAACCGAGTTGATTTAAGCGTTGTTCGTCCGTAAGTGCCAAGATGTTCTCCTCCTTGAGCCATTTGGGGTAATCTTTCTACTCCAAAGTGTGACTGAAATGAAAGGGATTTTCTCAAAAATGTGCCGTCTTATGGGCTACGTGTCGCAGGCCGAATCCTCATTTCCCGCACAAGTGGGCAAAGATTTTGATGAATTCATAGCACTGTCCTCTGTTCACTGTGATGGCTGGGGAATCTCTACAAATGATAGACAGCAAGCACATGTGGTGCTAGAGAAAAAAGTTGAAGCTGCTGCCCAGAGTGCAACTTTTCAAAAGGTAATTGCTGACAATGCAGCCGATGGAGCGTTACTACATCTTCGTTGGGCAACTAAAGGAATATCAATAAGTGAGAACAACACTCACCCATTTGTCTACGGAAACTATTCATTTATCCATAATGGATCAATTTTTCCACCAGATTGTTTTTCTGACTTTATTGATGAGAAGTTTAAGAAGTTATTAGTTGATGACTCAGATAGTGAGCGCTATTTCTATCTCATGATGACTCAGATAGAAAAGCTTGGCTTAGCCGATGGAATCAAAACTACTCTTGCGATAATTAAAGAACATGGAAAGACAACGTCTTTGAATTTTATGCTGATGAATAACGAGACCTTTATTGTTGGCAGCGAGCATGACTCTGCAAAGAAACCTGAGTGGGCCCCAGATGACTATTACGTCATCAAATATAAGAAGAATGCCGATGGGGTTCTCTTTGCTTCAAGTGGGTGGAACCAACCAGGCTGGAACACCTTAAAAAATCACCATGCTGCCATCATTAACCGTTCAACCTTTGAGATTGACGTAATCGCCCTCTAATTTCCCCCGTTACGATAGGTGCATGACCCGCACCTATACCGTTGAAACTTACGGCTGCCAGATGAATGTGCATGATTCTGAGCGCATTGCTGGATTACTAGATGAAGCTGGTTTCACTCCAGTTGAGGCAGGTCTCCAGGCAGATATTGTGGTTTTCAATACATGTGCAGTGCGCGAAAATGCAGATAATAAACTGTATGGAAATTTATCTTTCTTAGCGCCAATTAAAAAAGCTAATCCCCACATGCAGATTGCTGTTGGGGGATGTCTTGCACAAAAGGATCAGGCAACAGTTTTAAAGAAGGCCCCTTATGTGGATGTGGTCTTTGGAACTCATAATGTCGGCTCACTTCCCGTCTTACTTGAGCGTGCTCGAATAGAAGAGGAGTCTCAGATAGAGATTCTCGAATCCCTTGAGCATTTTCCATCAACGCTTCCTGCCCGACGCTTATCAGCATTTTCCTCTTGGGTCTCAGTCTCGGTTGGGTGCAATAACACTTGCACTTTTTGCATTGTGCCAACTTTGCGTGGCATTGAAAAAGACCGAAGTGCGAAAGATATTTTAAGTGAGGTACGCACTTTAGTTGATCAAGGCGTGATTGAAATTACATTACTTGGCCAAAATGTGAACGCCTATGGTGTTGATTTTGGTGATCGAAGTGCTTTTGCCAACTTACTCAAAGATTGTGGCGAGATTGATGGATTAGAGCGGGTGCGCTTTATGTCCCCACACCCACGTGATTTCACCGATGATGTAATTGAAGCTATGGCCACAACATCTAATGTCATGCCACATCTACACATGCCCTTGCAATCTGGCTCCAATACTATTTTGCAAGCGATGCGACGCTCTTATCGCACCGATAGATATTTAGGGATTATTGATCGAGTTCGCAGCGCAATGCCACATGCCTCTATCACAACCGACATTATTGTTGGGTTTCCGGGTGAGACAGAAAGTGATTTCCAGGCAACTATGGATCTTTGTACAGAGGCACTCTTTGCTGCTGCCTATACCTATCAGTACTCAAAGCGTCCGGGAACACCTGCAGCGTCAATGCCGGATCAAGTATCACCAGAAACTGTTGGTGAGCGTTATACGCGATTACATAACCATCAACAAGGGCTTTCGCTATTTGTGAATCAAGAAGCAGTAGGTAAGAAATTCAAAGTACTAGTGGGCGATTACGAAGGCCGCAGAGATGAAGCACAAGCACGCATGACTGGGCGCAGTGAAGATTTCCGTCTTGTGCATTTTTCTAACAGCATTGATGCACGTCCTGGTGATGAGGTAGAGGTCTCAATTACCCAAGCCTCAGCACACTATTTAATTGGAACGCCTGGTTCAGTAAGGGCCACACGTGGGGGAGATGCCCACGCTGCTCGTATTGCAGAGAAGAAGAGCTCAGCGACATTACTGGGAATGCCGACGCTAAAGGTATGAAGTTAATTGTAATTTGTGGCGCAACGGCAACTGGCAAGAGCGATTTAGCTATTTCCCTAGCTCAACACCTAGGTGCTGAAATCATTAACGCTGACTCGATGCAGATCTATAAAGGCATGGATATTGGCACGGCAAAGCTTCCCGTGAGTGAGCGAGCAGGGATTCCTCACCACATGCTCGATGTTTTAGAAGTAACACAGGATTCAACGGTTGCTTGGTATCAAGAACAAGCACGCAATGCCGTGAGTGAAATCCATAGCCGTGGAAAAGATGTGATTGTTGTTGGTGGAACGGGTCTTTATATCAAAGCGATTTTGGATGATTTGAACTTTCCAGATACTGACCCTGTTGTGCGAGCATCGCTAGAACTTGAATTGGCGACAATTGGGCTAGATGCTTTATTTGAGCGTTTAGAAAAACTTGATCCAGCGGCAGCAATTGCCATCGATCGCGCTAACTCTCGCCGAGTAATTCGCGCGCTAGAAGTTATTGCAATTACAGGTCAACCCTTTACGGCCAATTTGCCGCGTGAGGCAAGCACTCGTTATCCACATGCAGTGCAATTCGGTTTGGTAATGGATCGCGATCATTTAAGTGAGCGAATCAGTGAGCGCGTGGATCGAATGTGGGAGTTAGGCTTTGTTGAAGAAGTCGAACAACTACTCAAAGATGGAATTACTTCCGGTCGCACAGCGCAATTAGCTCTTGGTTATTCACAACTCCTAGCGGTGAAGAATGGGCTATGGAGTGAGGAAGAAGCAAAAGAGGACACAAAGCGCGCCACGCGCCAATATGCCCGCCGCCAAGAGACGTGGTTTTCACGCGATGATCGAATCAAGTGGATTTCGCAAGCCCAACCCCGTCTTGAGACTGCGCTGCAACATCTCGAGAAGATAAACTGATAACAATGATTGCTACGTATGGTCACGGTACCGAGAATGACTTTGTCCTCGTTTTTGACCCAAAAGACGAGCAATCAATAACAACTGCCCAAACTGCCGCAATTTGTAACCGACAAACTGGAATTGGTGCAGATGGATTAATACGAATTATTAAGCGCGATGAGAAGTGGTTCATGGATTATCGCAACGCTGATGGTTCATTAGCCGAGATGTGTGGCAATGGAATAAGAGTGATGGCCAGATATTTAGTTGAACGCGGGCATATGCCTGAAGGTATTTTTGGGATTAATACACGAGATGGAATGAAGCATTTGCGCGTGCCAATGGATGGCGATATCTCCGTAAACATGGGCAAAGTTACCGATGAAGAGATAGCAGTAACTGCAGCAAATAATGGACATATTTGGAATGGCTATAACATCAATGTTGGTAACCCTCATGCCGTTGTATTTGTTGAAGATATTGCTCAGGTAGGCGCCCTAGATGACGCTCCGATTGTTAGACCAAAGGACACTTATCCTGAAGGTGTGAACGTAGAGTTTGTTCAGATTACAGGAGATCATGAAGTTTCTATGCGCGTGTACGAAAGAGGCAGTGGTGAAACTCGCTCATGTGGAACAGGAACGTGCGCTGTTGCATTTGCTGCCGCTCTTCATACAAAGGATCGCCTTCCGTCGCACTGGGTCATCAATCCTCCAGGAGGACGCCTAGAAGTCTCTATCGATGGACATTCCAACGCCACATTAATTGGTCCAGCAGTTCTGATTAAAGATGTAGATATCTCGGAGTTTCTACTTGCCTGATAAAGACTTCGATGATGAGTTTGAAGCTTTGCTTGCCGAAAGCGCGCGCGTTGCAGCTGAATACGACGCTAGTGATGAAGATGAGTTAGTAGATCCGACCCAGGAACTTTCAGAGCGTCATTCATTGCGACGTGTCAAAGGTTTTTCAACACAGCTTCAAGATATTACTGAGGTTGAAAACCGTGAGTTACAACTTGAAAAAGTTGTTTTGGTTGGTGTTTGGACTGAGGGCACATCAGAGATGGCTGAAAATTCTTTAGCCGAACTCAAAGCTTTAGCTGAAACAGCTGGCTCTGAAGTGATGGAAGGAATTATTCAGCGCCGCGATAAACCAGATCCAGCTACATATATTGGCTCGGGAAAAGTTGCCGAGCTTAAGCAGATCGTGGTTGCAACTGGTGCTGACACTGTCATTTGCGACGGCGAACTTTCCCCATCTCAGCTGCGCCAGTTGGAGGAGAAAATCAAAGTCAAAGTTGTTGATAGAACCGCTTTGATTTTAGATATTTTTGCTCAGCATGCAAAGAGCAAAGAAGGCAAAGCCCAGGTCGAACTTGCGCAGATTGCATATCTATTGCCACGCCTTCGTGGTTGGGGAGATTCACTCTCACGCCAAGCTGGTGGTCGCGCTGCAGGTGGAGCTGGTATTGGTGGACGCGGTCCGGGTGAGACAAAGATTGAAACTGATCGGCGCAAAATCCGTGACAAGATGGCAAAGCTACGCAAAGAGATTGCAGAGATGAAGGTATCTCGGGATACCAAACGACAAGAGCGCCGGCGTTTTAATATCCCATCCGTCGCAATTGCTGGATATACCAATGCTGGTAAATCATCCTTGCTCAATCGACTTACAGATGCCGGGGTTCTTGTAGAGAACGCACTTTTTGCAACGTTAGATCCAACTGTGCGTAAATCACAAACCAGTGATGGTCGCGTATACACATTAAGTGACACTGTGGGATTCGTTCGCCATCTGCCTCACCAACTCATTGATGCTTTCAAATCAACGCTAGAAGAAGTATCTGGCTCTGATGTAATTGTGCATGTTGTTGATGGATCACACGCAGATCCATTCGAACAAATTCGTGCGGTGCGAGAAGTTATTGCAGAAATTGGTGGGGGAGATATTCCTGAAATTATTGCGATTAATAAAGTTGATATCGCTAAACCTGAAATCATTATGGAGATTTTGCGAAAAGAACCCAATAGCTATGCATTTTCAGTAAGAACCGGATTTGGTATTGAGGGTCTGGTTTATGCAATTGAACGATCTTTGCCTAGGCCCTCAGTTGAAATTAATGCAGTCATTCCTTATGAGCGTGGTGACTTGGTGCATGAGATTCATGAGCGTGGAGAAATCTTTTCCGAGGAGTATGTAGAGGCTGGCACTGCAATCCACGGCCGGGTCGATGCAACGCTGGCTGCTGCGATAGAAAAGGTGCAAGTGAGGGGGGAATAACCCCGACACGCCGAGCGTTATAGCAACAGTAAAGGCTGATGTGCGCCATGATGCGCCCGCAGGAACTAGTCACGTATGGAATCGAGGTGAGAGCAATGGCAACAGATTACGACACACCCAGAAAAACTGATGAAGAATTACACGAAGAATCGTTAGAAGAATTAAAAGCTAAACGTGTCGACGCTCAATCCGGCCAGATCGATGTTGATGAAGCAGAAGCTGCTGAAAGTCTAGAGCTACCTGGTGCAGATTTATCAGGTGAAGAATTAGCAGTTCGAGTGGTACCAAAGCAAGTTGATGAATTCACATGTTCACGTTGTTTCCTTGTGCATCACATCACCCAACTTGCCAAGGGCGAAGGTGCTAAAGCTGTTTGTAAAGAGTGTAGTTAATTAACTCTTAAAGCTTGAGCCAGTTGATTCGCCTTGTTACTTGTAATTAACCAATAAGGCGTTTTATCTCGTTTATCTGTTAACTCCACTTTCACGCCGGTGGACGACCAGAACCTAATTCCCAGAAATGCCAGAGGATTAGCATCACGGGATCTGATATTTCTCATAGCCGCGCTATCTAATTCAGTGACTTCACCTATGTACTTCAACTCTATGTGAGCTCGGCCAACCTTTAACTCTGACTGGCTAACTTGGATTATCAATCGTGTGCGGATAGCAATTACAACCATAAGAGCGCTGAGTGCAAGAAAACTCATCAGCGCAGCAGAGTTTCCTAGAGCCGCCCACACGGAGAGTACAAATGAGAGAAAGAAGAAGTAAATCAGTGCGAGTAGCCATAGTGGCATACGGATCACTTCTCGGTATCGCATAGGTCCTACGCTATCGGATAGTCTTTGCTTCATGAGCCGTATCGCATCTACTACGCCACCTGAGGGTGCGATGATTCCCGAGCGACATCTGAAAGCTCCACCAGTTGGTTCAAAGATTCCCTCACATTTTGGTCACTGCTTTGGTTGCGGCGAACTACATCCCACCGGTTTACACCTTGTTGCATATGCAGGTCAAGGTGTGGACATAACTGCCCAGTTCACAGTCACAGAAAATCACCAGGGAGCACCTGGCTTGGCACATGGTGGATTACTTTCTTTAGCTTTTGATGAAGCCCTTGGAAAGTTAATGTGGTTATTGCGCGCACCTGCAGTTACTGCACGTCTTGAAACAGATTTTTTAAAGCCTGTACCTATGGGTTCAACCTTACATATTACTGCAAAAATTACTGGAAAAGTAAATCGTAAGGTTTACACATCTGCTGAAGGACGCTTAAACACACCTGATGGAGAATTGGCAGTCAGGGCAGCTGCTTTATTTGTTGTTGTTCCCATGGACCACTTTCTTAATAACGCGCCTAAGGAGTACTTAGACCACATTGCTAAGAGTCCAGAGATCCTTGCCTTTGTTGATCCTGATTTCGAGATTAATCCGTAGATGAGCAAGCTTAAAGTCTTAATTAAGCGTTTGGATCCTTCGGTTCCACTGCCACGTTATGCAAAGGGTGGTGATGCTGGGGCTGATTTAGTTACTACTAAGGATTTCACTTTAACTCCAGGGGAGCGGGCATTGATTCCAACAGGAATATCACTAGCACTTCCCGATGGTTATGTGGCACTGGTTCATCCCCGATCAGGTTTAGCAATGAAGCATGGGGTCACACTAGTGAACACTCCAGGCACAATTGACGCTGGCTATCGAGGAGAAATCGCTTGTATTTTAATTAATCATGATCCCAAGGAATCAATCTCTTTTAAGAAGGGTGATCGCATCGCTCAATTACTCATTCAACAAGTAGAAAAAGCAGAATTCATAGAAGTAGAAGAACTGCCTGGCTCAGGTCGGGGTAGTGGTGGCTTTGGATCAACGGGTGTGGCATGAGCGAACATAATCAAGACAAAGAAACAGTAATCAAAGCTCTGGGTGGCAAGAAAGGCCTGATTGATTCTGGTCTTCCTGCAGTTATTTTCCTTGTCACTTTCAATGTTAGAAATAATTTACGAGAAGCCATTGTTGCCGCGTTGAGCCTTTCAATTTGTTTAGCAATTTTTCGTTTGGCAAAAAAGGACACTATTCAGCATTCTATTTCAGGAATATTGGGTGTTTTGATTTGTGCCTACTTTGCTAATCGCTCGGGTAATGCTTCTGATTTCTATATCCCTAAACTATTAACAAATCTTGCCTATGGCAGCGCATACTTACTTGCAAATTTAGTGGGATGGCCACTATTGGGAATCGTTTTAGGACCATTGCTAGGTGAAAACTTTGAATGGAGAAAGAATCCTGAGCGCAAGAGGGTTTACACGAGGGCAAGTTGGATTTGGGTTGCAATGTTCTTCTCACGTATTGCTGTTCAATATCCCATTTATCGAAGTGGCAATGTGAACTTGCTGGGAACAGTTAACTTAGCCATGGGCTACCCGCTATTTTTTGCAACTGCTTATGGGAGTTGGTTAGTAATTAAAACCGCTCCGCCTGTTATTAAATCTAACTAGATATAAAGCATGATTTAATGCGGGCTTCAGCATCAGATGAAGCAACAAAAAGAAGTTCATCGCCAGCTGCAAATACATCGTGAGCTTTCGCTGTGATCACACGACCATCACGAACAATTGCAGCAAGGGTTGCATCTTCTGGGAGTTCGATCTCTTCTACGGTCTTTCCAATACATGATGAACCATCAGGTAAAGTTAATTCAACGAGATTTGCTTGACCCTTTTTAAATGAGAATAAGCGGACGACATCTCCAACACTTACTGCCTCTTCAACGAGGGCAGCAATGATGCGAGGAGTTGATACAGCAACATCGACGCCCCATGAAGAGTCAAAGAGCCATTCATTCTTTGGATGATTAATTCGAGCGACAACACGTGGCACGCCATACTCTGTTTTCCCAAGCAGAGATGTCACTAAATTTGCCTTGTCATCGCCTGTGGCTGCTACTAGAACTTGGCATGTATTGAGGTGGGCGTTGTCTAAAGATGTAATTTCACAAGCATCTGCCATTAGCCATTCGGCATCTGGAACACTCTCAAGTTTTAGCGCTTTTGGATCTTTATCGATGAGTAAAACTTGGTGACCGTTATCTAGAAGTTCGCGCGCTATGGCCCGACCCACATTTCCTGCACCAGCGATTGCAACTCTCATTTACGCTCTCCATCTGGTGAATTAGCAAGGATCATTTCAACCTTAGCAACATCGTTATCGCCCACCATTACGTGGATGAGATCACCTTCTTGCAAGACGGTGTGGTGATCAGGAATAAGGCCAACTCCAAGACGAGTAATAAATGCTACGCGCGCTGGGGTGAGTTCATCGATGAGCAGAATTTGGCGTCCATACCAATCACTGTGTGGATGCATTTCACATAGCTGCACAGTTCCACTGGCATCGCGCCACTCAGAACGTGAACCTTCGGGAAGTAATCTGCGCAGAATCTGATCTGTTGCCCAGAGAACTGTTGCAACAGTTGGAATTCCTAAGCGCTGATAAATTTCAGCACGGCCTGGATCATAAATACGAGCCACAACGTTTTGGACGCCATATGTCTCACGAGCAACGCGCGCGGCTAAAATGTTTGAGTTATCACCATTACTAACAGCGGCAAATGCATCGGCATCTTGAATTCCAGCTTCGCGTAAAACATCACGGTCAAAGCCAACGCCAGTGACGGTTTTGCCTTTGAAGTTTGGACCTAAGCGACGAAAAGCCTCACGTGCTTGATCAATTACAGCAACGGTGTGACCAGCGGCTTCAAGATCAGTGGCCAATGAAGAGCCGACTCGACCGCATCCCATGATGACTACGTGCATATGTATTAACTTACACCCATAAGGTTAGTTCCGTGGCACCAACTATGAAAAGAACCCTTGTGGTCGGCGAAGTTATCGAGGTAGCAATAGAAAAGGTTGCCCACGGCGGCCATTTTATTGCCCGCCACGAAGGCTGCGTTATTTTCGTTCGCCATGCGATTCCTGGCGAAAAATGCCGAATCGAAATCACTTCAGTCGGTAGCTCCTTTAACCGCGCAGATGTTGTGGAAGTAATAAAAGCATCTAAAGACCGTGTTGTTGCACCCTGTGAATACTCCCACCGTCAAGGGTGTGGTGGTTGTGATTTTCAGCATGTGAGTATCGAACGACAACGTAATCTAAAAGCCGATGTCATTACTGAACAATTTGCGCGTATTGCGAAGATGGATATTGCCATTGAAGTTGAAAGCGTTGGCCCGGAGTTTGGTTGGCGGACTCGAATCAACTCTACGACCGATAGAAATGGTCAACTCGGTTTCATGGGCTCTCGAAGCCATACGGTTGTTCCGGTGACCAATTGTTTGGTTGCGGCAAAAGAGATCGGCTTTTCTGAATTAGCCAATCGTAAATGGAAAGGGGATATGCGAGTAGAGATTGCTGCATCAAATAGCGATGAGCGCTCTATCTCCCTGATGCCAACTCACGGAGAAACTAAGTCACGCTTGAGCGAAGGCCCTGCAGTTTTGCATGAAAAAGTATTAGATAAAACTTTAGAGGTTAGCAACAGCTCTTTTTGGCAAGGCCATGTCAATGCTCCCAATTTGTTAAGCGAGGTAGTCAGAGATTTTGGTGGAGTTAAAAGCGCTGACCATGTGTTGGATTTGTACGGTGGTGTTGGGCTTTTTGCTGCAGCGCTTATCGATAGCGTTGGAGCTGAGGGTAGAATTGAATTAATAGAAGGCAGTAAGAGCGCAACTTCTGATGCATCACGAAATTTTGCAGAGAATTCAAATATCAAAGTCATTACTGGAGATGTTGCTACCCACTTACCAAGAATTAACTCTGCAGATGTTGTCGTTCTGGACCCCCCTAGAGATGGTGCTGGAAAAATAGTAGTTAATGAAATTGCCAGGCTTATGCCACGAACAATTGTCTATGTGGCATGTGATCCAGCAGCATTAGCACGTGATACTGGTTACTTTTTAGATTGTGGATATTCACTCGTGAAATTGCGAGCTTTTGATCTCTTTCCAATGACACATCACATCGAATGTGTTGCACTGTTTGAGCCCACTAAGGTATCTTGATACTCAAGTAAGGGAAGATTTATTAGGGGAGATGATGAGTAAGAACTCTTTCAACGCAAAGAAGAAGCTAGAGATTGCGGGTAAGAGTTATGAGATTTTTGACATCTCCAGCATCGAAGGCGCTTCTAACCTTCCATTTTCTCTCAAAATCCTTTTGGAGAATCTTCTTCGCACCGAAGATGGTTCCAACATCACTGCCGAGCACATTAAGGCTTTAGCTAATTGGAACCCAGCATCCGAGCCAGATACTGAAATTCAGTTCACACCTGCGCGCGTGGTTATGCAGGACTTCACTGGTGTTCCCTGCATTGTTGATCTTGCAACAATGCGTGAGGCAATCGTGGATCTGGGTGGAGATCCCTCAAAAGTTAACCCTCTTGCCCCTGCAGAGTTGGTAATTGACCACTCAGTTATTGCAGATGTATTTGGTACGAAAGATTCATTTGAGAAAAATACTGATATTGAATATGAGCGCAATCAAGAGCGTTATCGCTTCCTACGTTGGGGACAAACAGCCTTTGATGAGTTCAAAGTTGTGCCACCTGGAACAGGAATTGTTCACCAAGTAAATATTGAGTATTTAGCGCGGGTGGTAATGACTCGCACAGTAGGTGGAGTATTGCGGGCTTACCCAGATACCGTTGTTGGTACTGACTCACACACAACCATGGTCAATGGTTTAGGAGTCCTAGGTTGGGGCGTTGGTGGCATTGAGGCCGAAGCTGCACTCCTTGGCCAGCCGGTTTCAATGCTTATTCCTCGCGTTGTTGGATTTAAGTTAACCGGTCAGTTGCCTCTTGGAACCACTGCAACAGATATGGCACTGACCATCACCGAAATCTTGCGTAAGCATGGCGTTGTTGGAAAATTTGTTGAGTTTTATGGCCCGGGTGTTGTCTCTGTGCCTATGGCTAATCGCGTGACAATTGGAAATATGAGCCCTGAATACGGTTCAACATGTGCAATTTTCCCTATCGATGAAGAGGCCCTGCGTTACTTGCGCCTAACTGGGCGAAGTGATGAACAAGTTGCTTTAGTAGAACAGTATGCAAAAAAGCAGGGTTTGTGGCATGACCCTTCTGTTGAGCCACGTTTTTCTGAGCATGTTGCTCTAGATCTTTCAACTGTGGTGCCATCTATTGCTGGTCCAAAGCGTCCGCAAGATCGCATCTCATTAAGTGATTCAAAGCTAGCTTTTGAAAAGATTTTGCCAACCTACTTCTCCGATAAGACATCGAGAGAAGAAGTGAAGGCAGGATCCACGCGCGTGAAAAATGGCGATGTGGTTATTGCTTCCATTACTTCCTGCACAAATACTTCAAATCCTTCAGTAATGATTGGTGCTGCTCTTCTGGCTAAGAAGGCAGTTGAAAAAGGCTTGAAATCAAAGCCTTGGGTCAAAACAACTCTTGCCCCAGGATCTAAAGTAGTTACTGATTATTATGATCGCGCTGACTTAACACAATACATGCAGGCTTTAGGCTTTCACTTAGTTGGTTATGGTTGTGTCACTTGTATTGGTAACTCTGGTCCACTACCTATTGAAATTAGTAAGGCTGTTAATGATTCAGATTTAGCTGTATCAGCGGTGCTATCAGGTAACCGAAATTTTGAGGGACGCATTAGTCCTGATGTGAAGATGAACTACTTAGCCTCACCTCCATTAGTTGTTGCATATGCCATAGCCGGCACGATGGATCATGACTTTGAAAAAGACTCCCTAGGAAAAGATCAAAACGGCAAAAATGTCTACTTAGCTGATATTTGGCCAACACCTGCTGAAATTCAATCAGTGATTGACTCTTCAATTTCATCAGCCATGTTCACAAAAGACTATGCCTCAGTCTTTGATGGAGATCATCGCTGGAAGGCATTAGCGACTCCTGTTGGTAAAGTTTTTGAGTGGGATCCTAAGTCAACTTATGTGAGAAAACCTCCCTACTTTGATGGAATGCCAAAAAAACCAACTCCAGTAGTTGATATCTCAGGAGCACGAGTCCTAGCAGTTCTTGGCGATTCAGTAACAACTGATCACATCTCACCTGCAGGTAATATTAAAGTTGATTCACCCGCGGGCACATACTTGGCAGAACATGGAATTGATCGTAAAGATTTCAACTCGTATGGCTCTCGTCGAGGCAATCACGAAGTAATGATTCGCGGTACTTTTGCCAACATTCGCCTTAAGAATTTGTTGCTCAACGGCGTTGAGGGTGGTTTCACTCGCAATTTTGCAACCGATGGAGGGCAATCAACTATTTATGAAGCATCAGTGGCTTATCAAAGCGCAGGAACACCGTTGGTGATTCTGGCGGGTAAAGAGTATGGCTCTGGTTCTTCACGTGACTGGGCTGCCAAGGGAACAGCATTGCTTGGTGTTCGGGCAGTAATTGCTGAAAGTTTTGAACGTATTCACCGCTCGAACTTGATTGGAATGGGTGTGCTACCTCTTCAATTCAAAAATGGTGAAAGCGCTCAAACACTCGGCCTCACTGGCGAAGAAGTATTTTCAATTAGCGGTATCACAGCACTCAATACCGGGGGAGTCCCAAAAGAGCTCACAGTTACTGCTGGAAATAAGAGCTTTACTGCAACCGTGCGCATAGATACCCCGGGAGAAGCCGATTACTACCGCCACGGTGGAATCATGCAGTACGTTCTTCGCTCGCTCTTAAACGCATAAGCACCTAAACTTAAGGCCATGTTGAGCCAGATTAACTCCCCAGCCGATTTGGCTGCACTCTCTCAGGAAGAACTCATTGAACTCAGTGCAGAGATTCGAGCACTGCTGATTGAAAAAGTATCAAAGACTGGTGGCCACTTAGGCCCAAACTTAGGTGTCGTGGAACTTACAGTTGCAATTCACAGAGTTTTTGAATCACCTAAGGATGTTATTGTCTTTGATACAGGCCATCAATCCTACGTTCACAAAATGTTAACTGGTCGTGGTGGCGCTTTTGATACTTTGCGCCAGCGAGGTGGAATTTCTGGATATCCAAATCGCAAAGAGAGCGAACACGATGTTATTGAAAATTCACATGCCTCAACAGCACTTTCATGGGGCGATGGAATTTCTAGAGGTTTCTCATTGCAAGGTGCCAAGGATCGACATGTAGTAGTTATAGTTGGAGATGGCGCACTTACAGGCGGCATGTCTTGGGAAGCGTTAAATAATATTGCCCCTGAACAAAAGAGAAACCTAGTCATTGTCATAAATGATAATGAGCGCTCTTATTCACCAACTATTGGTGGAGTTGCTACCTATCTTTCAACTCTGCGTGTAACGAGTGGATATGAGAAGTTCCTTGATTGGGGCAAAGAGGTTCTTCACAAGACCCCGGTTGTTGGCATGCCAATCTATGAAACTCTGCATGGAGTGAAAAAGGGAATCAAAGATATTGTTGCCCCTCAAGGCATGTTTGAAGATTTGGGTCTGAAGTATCTTGGCCCAATTGATGGACATGACATTGCCGCGATGGAAAGAGCTTTGCGCCAAGCTAAAGAGTATGGCGCACCAATTCTTCTCCATGCCATAACTGAAAAAGGTAAGGGCCATAAGCCCGCCGTTGCAGATGAAGCTGAGAAGTTCCATGCCGTAGGAGTCATTGATGCTGAATCAGGGGAGCCTCTAGCAAAGAGTGCAACTTCCTGGACAAAGGTATTTGCACAGGAATTAGTTGAAATTGGAAAAACACGTAAAGATATTGTGGCAATTACTGCTGCAATGCTTGGTCCGACTGGCCTAGATCAATTCCAAGCTGCATATCCAGAGCGCACTATTGATGTGGGTATCGCTGAGCAGCATGCAGTGACTAGCGCGGCCGGTCTAGCCTTCACAGGGCTACACCCAGTTGTTGCGGTCTATTCAACATTTCTCAATCGAGGTTTTGATCAATTGCTATTAGATGTTGCGCTGCATAAGGCAGGAGTTACTTTTGTTCTAGATCGCTCAGGTGTCACAGGTGATGATGGACCATCACACCACGGTATTTGGGACTTGGCATTAACTGGAATGGTTCCAACAATGCATGTTGCAGCTCCTAGAGATGGTGCACGCCTTAAGGAGCTTTTGCGTGAAGCTGTTGAAATTAGTGATGCGCCTTCCATGGTGCGCTTTCCAAAGGGAGCCGTTCAAGAAGACATTCCTTCCTTCGAACGTCGTGATGGAATAGATGTCCTTTATCGCGGTGAGAGCGCAGACGTGTTAATGATTAGTGTTGGTGCTATGGCTGCAATTGCAGTTGAAGCTGCATCTTCTGCATATCGCGAAGGTGTCGGCGTGACAGTCATTGATCCACGTTGGGTGAAGCCATTGCCAGATTCATTAGTGCGTATGGCAGAGCGGTATAAGAGTGTTGTTGTTCTAGAAGATGGCATCAGACATGCTGGAATTGGAAGTTCCATCTCAGAAATGTTTAGAGATGCAGGAGTATTAATTCCACTTCACTCCATAGGTGTTCCACTTGAGTTTATTGAACACTCAAAGCGTGCAGAGATTTTGAACGATATAGGTATTACAGCTCAAAACATTTCGCGCAGCGTTGTTGAATGGAGCAGTAGCCTTAAGGAAGAGATGCAACTGCCTTCGGATGAAAACGCTGACCGCAAGCAGCCTCGCTAATACCTTCACGATCCAAGTACGGCAAAATTCCACCCAAGTGCATTGGCCATCCTGCGCCCATCAACATGCAGAGATCAATTTCCGCTGGGGTTGAAACAACACCTTCATCAAGCATCATGCGAGCCTCAACAGCTAATGCGGTCAATGCGCGGCTACGCACATGTTCAGCACTCGATGGTGAATCACCTTTGTGAATAAGAGCGATTGCTGCAGGGTTTGCGCCAAAACTTCCATCTTCATTCTTAACATAGAAGTTTCGAACACCTTGCTTAACCATTGCCGCCATCGTTGGCGAAATACGGTAGCGATCACCAAGATTTGCATGCAAAGTCTCAGATACGTGTAATGCAACCCCCGGACCAACTAGATCTAGAAGTTGAAATGGTGACATTGGGAAACCAATTGAGCGCATTGCATTATCGGCTACCTCTGGTGAAGTGCCTTCATCTACTGCATCGGTAATTTCGCCCATAAAGCGAGTTAACAAGCGATTAACTACAAAACCAGGGGCATCTTTACAGATAATCATTGTTTTCTTGAGTTCCTTACCCACAGAGATTGCAGTTGCTGTTGTCGCATCATCAGTCTTACTTGTTCGCGCAACCTCTAGTAATGGCATAATCGCAACTGGATTAAAGAAGTGGAAACCAACAACGCGTTCAGGATTTTTAAGCTCTTCGCTCATCCGCTCCACTGATAGAGATGAAGTATTTGTGGCCAAAACGCACTCTGGTGAAACAATCATCTCTAATTTCTTAAAGAGTTCTTGCTTCAGAGATAGCTCTTCAAAGATGGCTTCAATAATGAAGTCGCATCCTGCAAAAGTATTTTGATCTGATGAACCTGAAATGAGTAGAGCTAAGCGAGCTGCAGACTCTGCACTCATACGCTTTTTCTCAACTAGTTTGGCTAACTCATTTTTGACCCAGGCCACGCCTTTATCAGCACGCTCTTGATCAATATCTGTCATAACAATTGGGCACTTCAAATTACGTAGAAGAAGTAGTGCTAACTGCGATGCCATCAGTCCGGCCCCAACAACGCCTACTTTGCCCACCTTGCGAGCCAGAGCTGGCTTTGGAGCACCTTCAACTTTCTTGCGCTTCTTTTGAATAACGTTAAATGCATAGAGCGATGCACGCAGCGGATCACTCATAGTTAAGTCAGCAAGTGCTAGATCTTCAGCATCAAAGCCAGCACCTAACGTGTTGCTCTTGGCTGCACTGATGAGTTCAAGGGCTCTCATTGGTGAGGCTATTTCAGCGCCGCCATATTTCTTGAGCGCAGCAGCCTTTCCAGTTGCAAGAGCGCTTTCCCATGCCGGATCTTGGCTGTAGTCCTTGCGCTCGATTTTAGTTGTGCCATTTAAAACATTTGCTGCAAATGCAATTGAGCGCTCTAGGAAATCAGATGGTTCATATACAGCATCTACTACACCGAGTTTGAGAGCATCTTTGGCTTTCATCATGGTGTTGTTGTTAAGGGCATTCAACATAATCACTTGCACAGCACGCTCTGGGCCAATCAACTTAGGCAAAATAGTTGCACCACCCCAACCTGGAACTAATCCAAGGAAGACTTCAGGCAAACCAGTAAATGCCGTGGAGGCAAGTGTGCGGTAGTGGCAATGCAATCCAACTTCAAGGCCACCACCAAGTGCCAAGCCATTGATGAAAGCAAAAGTTGGAATACTTGATTCGCCTAAGCGGCGAAACACATCATGTCCCAATTTACCTATGCCAAGTGATTGCTCACGATTGGTAATAAAGGAAAGGGCAGATAAATCAGCACCTACGGCAAAAATAAATGGCTTACCAGTAATTGCGATGGCGCTTGGCTTGCTGGCAATAGCTGCAGTAATCGCTGCATCTAATGCAAGAAGTGATTGCGGTCCAAAAGTATTAGGGCGATTATGGTCAAGAGCGTTATCTAAAGTGATGAGAGCCAAGATACCTTTGACACCGAATGCAGTTAAATCAACGTGTCGCACTAGGGCTTGAGTGACAACCTCTTCAGGTGCACCTTCTGGGAGTTTGATATCTGCACTCACTTATTTCACCTGACCATTAAAGTGTGGGTTTTCCCAAATGACAGATCCGCCCATTCCAAGACCGATACACATAGTTGTTAAGCCATAGCGCACCTCTGGATGGGCTTCAAAAGATCTAGCTAGATTGAGCATGAGGCGAACACCAGAAGAGGCAAGCGGGTGCCCAACTGCAATTGCTCCGCCAAATGGATTAACGCGAGCGTCATCATCGGCAATTCCAAAGTGCTCAAGAAATGCTAATACCTGCACAGCAAAAGCCTCATTGATTTCAAAGAGTCCAATATCTTCAATACTCAATTCTGCTTGCGCAAGTGCTTTAATTGTTGAAGGAACTGGTCCAAAGCCCATTACTTCTGGCTCTACGCCAGCAAATGCATAAGTAACTAATCGCGCCTTAATACTTAGTCCAAGTTCTTTTGCTTTATCTTCACTAGCAAGGAGCGCCGCAGTTGCACCATCGTTTAATCCCGAGGAATTTCCTGCCGTGACTCGACCTGCTGGACGAAAGGGAGTCTTTAAGCCAGCTAAACCCTCCATCGTTGTTGTTGGGCGAGGTGCCTCATCAACTGTTGCAATTGTCCATCCCAGCTCGGCGTTGCGCGCAGCCATCGGAATGAGATCTCGCTGAATCAAACCAGCTTCATATGCCTTAGTTGTTTTAAGTTGTGAGTTAAGTGCATATTTATCTGCACGCTCTTTTGTAATAGTAGGGAAGCGATCATGGAGTCTTTCAGCCGTTGACCCCATTGCAAGTGCATCTTGCTCAACAATCTTTTCAGCTAAGTAACGAGGATTAGGATCCATGAGTTCACCCATCGGATGATTTCCCATATGTTCAACGCCGCCCGCAATAGCAATATCATTTGAACCAAAAGCGATGGCACCTGCAATTGTTGTAACAGCTGTTAGCGCACCAGCACACCAGCGATCAATTGAATAGCCCGGCACGGTATTTGGTAGTCCAGCTAGAAGTGTGGCACTACGGCCGATGTTCATTCCCTGATCACCTGTTTGTGTTGCAGCAGCTATAGCGACATCATCGATTGCGCTATGGTCAACATTTGGATTTCTATCTAAAAGTCCGCGAATTGCGCGCACCATCAAATCATCAGCGCGTGTTCCTGCATACATCCCTCCAGCTTTTCCAAAGGGCGTGCGAACGGCATCGACTAAGACAACTGTGCGAGACATAGTGATCCTTTACTAGAGGCGGATATAGCACTTATGTTACCCGCCAGTAAGGGTTTGTGACAGCGCTTAGGCTGGTGTGAGCGCAGGTGTGCGAGGCTTTGAAAGATAGGCCCTAAGGACAGTGGTGAGATAAATCGCCCAGATCCCTAACTGCAACCAGGAAGTTGAGTTATCAAAGCCCACCATGCCACCTAGTGCAGCGCCCAGTAATGAATCAGATGGGATCAGAGCAGATACATCCCAGGCGTAAGACTCTCCACCAGGAAGCCAGCCTAGTTCTTGGAACTCATGAACTCCATATGAAAGAACTCCTGCTGCAACAACAACGAGAGCAACTCCGGTGAAACGGAAGAACTTGCCTAAGTCGAGTTTGATTGCTGATTTGAAAATCAAATAACCAAGCGAGATCGCAACTGCAAAGCCAAGAATTAATCCAAATGCAGCGCCACTTGTATTTGCAACGGATTTAAAGTTTGAATAAACAAAGAGAGCAGTTTCTAAACCTTCGCGGATAACAGCAAAAAACGCTGCTCCAGCAAGGGCTAGAGGCCCTGTGCGCAAAGCTGAATCAACTTTTCCATGAAGATTTGCCTTCAAGGTACGAGCAGTTCGCTTCATCCAAAAAACCATCCAAGTAACAAGTGCCACAGCTAGAAAGGAAGTTATTCCGACAAAGATTTCCTCAGCGCGCTCAGAGAGTTCCTCAGAAGTTCTGGAGAGAATGAAGCCAAGTCCGATACTTCCAACTACAGCAGCGGCAACACCACTCCATAATGGAAGGAGTAAGTGCCGGCGATCACTTTTTAAAATATAGGCGACCAGAATTCCGACAATCAGGGAGGCTTCGAGGCCCTCGCGCAAGGCAATGATAAATGTGCTCAACATGAGTGAAAATCTAGAGGGTTGAGGGTATTTACGCAACTCTTATGTTGCGTAAATCAGGCTTCCTCGGGTGTGGTTTCTGGCACAGGTTCAGGCGTAGGAACAGCCTCTTTCTCCAAAAGGGCGGCCGTAATGGCTGCGCCAACTAGCTCCACCTGCCATTTTCTGGCTCCCAGTGAGAGCAAATGTTCCCGAACGATCTCAGGAGAGGCTTGGGAAGTGGAAGGAGCTGGGGGAGCCCAACACATACGCCGAACAATTTCGGGGGTAATGAGGTTTTCAATTGGAATCTTATTTTCTTCGGCAATTATCTCTATGCGCGCACGTGCATGTGAAAGGGGTGCGTATTTTTCTGGAAACTTATCTCGCCACAATTTGATAGGTGGCAACGTGTCCGCGTTAGTGCGAAGGGCAGGCCACTCTGATTCCTCCAGTGCAATAGCGCGTGCCACCGCATCTAGCCAAGCTTTCAGATTTTCTAACCAGCGAGCCCGAAGCCCAAGTGGGCGCAATACTTTTTCAAACTCTTTCTTGGTAGCAACTGGGTTAAGCGCAATCTCAACTATTGCCGAGTCATTGAGCAGTTTGCCACCAGCGATATCTTGCGACTTTGCAATCTCATCGCGAGTGATCCAGAGTTCGCGGATAATTGCTAATTGATCACGGCGCTTAATTTTGTGCATTCCAGAAGTTCTGCGCCATGGATCTACTCGAGGTGGGGGAGGAGGAGCCAAGAGAATTGAAGCAAACTCTTCCTGGGCCCAGGAATCTTTTTTAGAATCAACTAATAACTCTGCAACTTTATCGCGTAGCTCAACCAGTAGTTCAACATCTAATGCTGCATATGTCAGCCAGTCTTGGGGCAATGGACGCACAGACCAGTCTGCAGCACTGTGTTCTTTGGCAAGTGAAATACCCATGAGAGATTCCAAAAGCGGGCCAAGTCCAACACGGGCCAGGCCTGCAATTCGCCCCCCTAATTCCGTATCAAATAGGCGCGTTGGGTTGATTCCTAACTCTCGAAGGCAGGGCAGATCTTGTGTGCTGGCATGCAAGATAACTTCATCAGTATTGAGTAAATCATTGAGTTCAAACATGAGTGGATGCCCAGGCCCAAAGGCGATGGGATCAATGAGGTGTAACCCACCGTTGGTGCGCTTAATTTGAATCAAGTAAGCACGTGCGCTGTATCGAAAACCTGAGGCTCGTTCAGCATCAACAGCAAAAGGACCAGAACCATGTGCGAGTTGCTGTAATGCGTTTCTAAATGCCGTTTCGCTATCGATTACTGATGGCGTACCACCGGCGGGTGTGAGCAGTGGTACTGCAGTTGTCTCTTCAGACATACATGGGCTTAACGACGTCTGGCAGATGTAATAGTTGATACCCCATCAGGAATTGGTTCGAGTCCAGCCACATCGGAAATTAAGCGGCACCACCCAGCAATGTGTTTCACTATTTCAATTGGATCAGCATTTGCAGGGGTCCATGAAGCACGAATCTCAATCTCTGATTCATCATGCCGTGGAGAAAGTTTTCCGAAAGAAGCACTGGAAACTCGTGTAACAGTTCCACTAGGTGCAGCAAGTGAGCACTCTTCCCTGTCTAAGGCTTCAAGAAACCAACTCCAGCCAACTTCTGGCAGAAGTGGATCTTGTTGCATCACAGGGTCTACATCTGCGCGAACGAAAGTCACGCAACGGAATTCGCCTTCCCATGTGTCTTGCCCACCAGGCTCATGTAATAAGACAAATCGGCCTGAAGCTATTTCATCTTCATCATCGCCTAATAAACCATTGCTAACATCAGCTGAAAAGGCAAAGGCATATGTTGCTAGTTTTTGTGGGGCTGGAACTTCTTCCAAAACGATTTCAGCACGCGGTGTAAAAGCGCGTAAGGAGTTAACTAAATCTTCAAATCCTCTGGCATCCACTGCTTAAGAATAAACAGTAGGAAGTGCTTTTCATGGGAGGCAGGGCGGTACCCTTGCGCCTATGGCATCAATTCTTGCACTTCTCTCAAGCATATTGTGGGGAACTGCTGATTTTGAAGGTGGTCGATTAAGCAAAAAACATGCGCCTTTAGCTGTTCTTGGTTTTTCACAAGTTATTGGTTTAGTTTTTGGTGTTGTATTGATGTTTATCTCTGGTGCATGGCACGCAGATGCATTTGGTGAAGGCGGATACTTAATTCCTGGAATTGTTGCAGGCCTATTTGGATATTTCGGTTTGTTCTGTCTTTATGCAGGTTTATCTACTGGGCGTATGGGCGTTGTCTCACCCATAAGTTCAATGAGCGTGGTCATTCCCTTGACATACGCATTGATCAACGGTGACAGACTTTCAACAATCACATCAATCGGAGTTGTTTTAGCATTGGTGGGAGTTTTTTGTGCCAGCGGGCCAGAGCTCTCTCAAGGCCTTCCCATTAAACCTTTGCTTCTTGCATTAGGTGCAGCATTTGGATTTGGCATAGCATTAACGTCAATCTCGATTGGCTCGCAATCAAGTGCCCTCATGACCATGGTTTCAATGCGTGGGGCAACTTTCCTTGTCACTGTTGCTCTAGCACTCAAATTCCATACGATGGGTGGATTTTCTAAAAAGGAATATCCCTCACTTATTTTTATCGGTGTAGCAGATTTCTTAGCAAACGTCTTGCTCGGTGTGGCTTGCACTAAGGGCTTAGTTTCAATTGCAATGGTCTTAGGTTCACTCTTTCCAATTGCAACTGCGCTACTAGCATTTAAGTTTTTGCGTGAGCGTTTACAGAAAGTGCAATACATTGGGATTGCGCTAGCTGTTACTGGTGTTGCTCTTATTTCTGCCTTCTAGTTGTGCGCGACGTAAAAATCAGTGCCATCAACGTGTGTGTGGGTGTGTTGGGCAAATCTATTGAGCAAAGCTTGCCAATCAATGGGGTGATCACCGCCGGTCACAGGAGTGACACTGAGTTCTAGTTGATCAATCAATCCCTGATCGATAAGCTCAAAAATAATGGATGTCCCTGCTTCAATGAGAATCCTTTCTCCAAACTGTGATTTAGCCTTTACCAGCGCCTCTGCCGCAGACATATTCCACAAATGTGATAAATCATTTCCAACAACTGGGTTAATAGTTGATCGTGAGAGAATTATTAAAGGAACTGGGCTTTGTCTATAGGGCTCATGACGCGCAGTATTTCCACCGATTAAAATGCAATCGACTTTACGACGCCTCGCAAGAAAAGCTTTGCGATCTGCATCGGAGGAAACTCCGTTAGAGCTGTTTTCTTTTGATGTAGACCCATCTCGCCCAACCACTAGCGATGCAACTGTGCTCATTTGTCCTACTATCGCAGATTCTGTGAGAATTCTCAGGCGTAAGTCACGCTTAAAAGTTGAGATGTCGTCTTAAGCCTCGATAGCCTGTAACCATGTATTGGCGCATCCTTCCTCACGCCGTTGTGGCTCTAGCCCTGACGGTTGGGTTAGCAGCCCCTGCACATGCCGCGCCTTCGTTGGCTGAGATTCAGGCAAAGGTTCGATTTCTAGAAGAAGAAGCCACAACTGCGGCCGAAGGTGCCCAAGAAGCAAAAGTAAAGTTAATTGCACTGACTCGCACACTCAATGGCATCAAAGCTAAAGCTGCCGTCCAAGGAGAAACTCTCTCGGCACTCCAAAAATCTTTAGGCACCATCGCGATCGAGCAGTACAAGGCTGGTGGTTTAGGTCAATCACTTGAGCTTCTCTTTTCTTCTAACCCAACACTTTACCTATCCTCTGCTGGTGCTCTCGATGCTATTAGTCGGCGCAAATCTGCCCAACTTCGAAAGTATGAAGCAGCTCAGCAACGTTTGAGTGCAACAACATTAACTGTCAATGACAAGTTGGCCCTAGTAGTGGCTGCTGAAAAGAGATTTAAAGCCCAATCTGCAATGGCCCAAGAAAAGCTAGCTCAAGCAGAGGCTCTACTTTCTAAGTTAACAAAAGCTGAGCGAGAGCGTTTAGCGAAATTGGCGGCAGAAGAAGAAGATGCAGATCAGGCAAATTCACAAGCCGAAGCGCGCGCCCTCTCTGGTGTTTCTGGACGTGCAGGAGTGGCAATCAAATATGCCCTCAAGCAAATCGGTGATCGCTATGTATTTGGATCAGCCGGACTACTTACATGGGATTGCTCAGGATTAACAATGCGTGCTTTTCAAGCCGCTGGCGTGTCACTCCCACATTCATCGGCTGCTCAATCACGGATGGGTAAGCAAGTGTCACTAAAAGATCTTAAACCCGGAGACCTTTTATTTTATGGTCGCCCAGTGTCGCACGTTGGAATGTATATCGGTGGCGGAAAGATGGTTCACGCACCGCGTTCGGGTTCACGTGTGAAAATCACAACAAGTGGATCTCTTGGAAGAAAACCTTTAGTTGGAGCTCGCCGTTTCTAATAAAACACTATTTGTAACCAATGATTTTGGTCCACGGGCCGGGGGTATAGAAACCTTCATCATTGGATTAATTGAACGATTACCAAAATCGAGCATTATTGTTTATACATCGGCCCAAGAAAATAGCACACCATATGACGCTGATTGGTTCCTTCAATTTGGTGTTGAAGTAATAAGAGACAGAGCAAAAATACTGCTTCCAACACCGCGTGTTAATCGCGCAGTTGCAGACATTGTTAGTCAGCATGGAATTAGAACTGTAGCTTTTGGTGCAGCTGCGCCACTAGCGTGGATGTCATCAACGCTGCGCAAAGCCGGAGCACAACACATAGTTGCACTGACCCATGGGCATGAAGTCTGGTGGGCAAAAACTTTTCCATTTAATCTAATTTTGCGCCGCATTGGATCGACTACTGATTCTTTGACCTACCTTGGTGAATTTACTCGTGTGGCAATCTCAAAGGCGCTGACCTCAAAGAGTGCAGCTGCCATGCAAAAGATTGCGCCAGGAATTGATGTTGAACATTTCAGGGCGCTGGATGCAACTGCTTTACGTCAATCTTTGGGATTGAGTGAAAAGAAGGTCATTGTTAGTGTGGGCCGACTTGTCCATCGTAAAGGGCAGGATTTTCTCATCGAATCTATGCCACAGATTCTTAAGCAAGTTCCAGATGCCCACCTGTTACTTGTGGGCCAAGGTCCTTATAGAGCGCACTTAGAAAAACTAGTTACTAAACATTCGTTGCAGAAAAACATTAGTTTCATTGGTCGAATTCAATACAAAGACCTGCCTGGCTATTTCTGTGTCGGCGATATCTTCGCGATGCCATCTAGATCAAGATTTGCTGGTTTAGAAGTCGAGGGCCTAGGAATTGTTTATCTTGAGGCTAGTGCTTGTGGTTTACCAGTCATTGCTGGTGCATCTGGTGGAGCACCGGAAGCAGTCATTGAGGGCGTAACAGGATATGTAGTTGATGGAACTAACCCAAAGGAAATAGCTAAAAGATCTATCGAACTTCTATTAGATGAAGATCTGCGCCGTTCTATGGGTAGTGCAGGACGAGCGTGGATTGAAAAGGAGTGGCGCTGGCAGATTTGGGCTGGCAAGTTTTCTGAACTACTTGCTAGATAAACCTTGCTCACGCATGGCATGAATTGCCGCAGTTCGATTAGTAACCTCTAATTTGCGATAGATGGATGCTAAATGTGTCTTAACTGTTGCCGGACTTATAAATAAGCTCTTGGATATCTGGGCAGTAGTGTGACCTTTTTCTAATTGTGCTAAAAGATCAAATTCACGGGCAGTCAACGCGTTGTGGGTATTGTTAAAGAGTTTCTCTAAACCCTGGGCGCTAAAGCTTAAGGGGGTGATGAGACTATGTTTAATCGCTGCAACGAGTGCAGGAATTGGTTCAGATTTTGAAACGAAGGCACTTGCGCCAGCTTTCATTGCAGCGCGTATGTAATTCTCATGATCGTTAAGGGTTAAGACCACAATTGCCATGTCTTGTGAAATGCCTCGAATCCAACGTACTAGTTCAAAGCCGCTGCCATCTGGCAGGTTGATATCAACTGTTACAACTTCTGGCTGTGAGGCGGTAATCCCAGCACGAGCTTGGGCAATAGAAGAGGCTTCTGTAATCTGGCTGAACCCCTCATGAGCAAGAGCCCGCTTTAATCCTTCACGCACAAGAGCGTGATCATCGACAATAAGTAATCTACTCATAGCCTTAACAAATCCAGTGAAATTACAAGGTTAGTTCCGGTGAAATCTGATTGGACTTCTACATCTCCACCGAGTGCTGTAATGCGCTCAGAGATTCCTTGCAAGCCGTAGTGATTATTTTTTGCCCGAGCCCCACCAATTCCATTGTCACTAAAGGAAATCTCAAGACGAGTTGCCCGTGAATGCTCTGTTACATTGCTAATAATTTCATTGAAAACCCTAGTGAGTTCAAATGCCAACTCAGGTTGAGATTCAAATGATTCATGTTCATCTCGCTGCGTGCGAAGTTCCAAGATCTCTCTACGCACTTTCTCTATCAATGTATTGATATCAAAGCGCACAGAACGTAGCGCAGAGCGTTTAACTTCATCATCTTCTTGAAACAACAAAGCATCTAAGCCATAGCCTAACCCCACGAGATCTTGGGCTATGCCATCGTGGAGCTCTTGTGCGAGTTTTACCCGCTGCGTAAGGCTCACATAATTACTTTGTGAAGAGCTGGTCAATCTCCTTTGCGAATTCCTTCGCAACGACGTGTCGCTTCAGTGAGAGCTTCGGAGTTAAATGTCCAGCAGCGAGTGTGAAATCAGTTGTCAAAATAGTGAACTTGCGGATTGATTCCGCCTTGCTTACTGCCTTATTTGCTTCATCAACCGCAGTTTGAATAACTGCGATGAGATCAGGATCATTTACAAGGTCAGCCAAAGAAGCGCCTTCCTTCTTATTGTTTGTAACCCATCCCTTAAGAGAATCTTGATCAATAGTCACAAGTGCGGCAATGAATGGTTGATTATCGCCAACGACCATGCACTGGCTTACTAGTGGGTGTGCGCGCAAGCGATCTTCTAGTACGGCTGGAGCAACGTTCTTTCCACCTGCAGTAACAATGAGTTCCTTTTTGCGACCAACGATATAGAGGAAGCCCTCATCATCGAGTTTTCCAAGATCACCTGTTTGAAACCAGTGCTCTGAGTCGAAAACTTCAGCATTAGCAGCATCATTTTGCCAATAACCGCGCATGACAATTGCTCCACGGATAAGAACTTCTCCATCTTCGGCAATCTTGATTGACGTTCCAGGGATTGGGCGACCAACTGAACCAACGCGATGGGCACCAGTTAAGTTCAAGGTTGCCCCTGCAGTGGTTTCAGTTAATCCGTAACCTTCTAAAATTGTGACTCCAGCGCCACGATAAAAATGACCTAGGCGCACACCCAGTGGTGCACCACCTGAGATAGCAGCTTCAACACGTCCGCCCATACCTGCGCGAATCTTTGAATAAACCAACTTGTCAAAGAGGCCGTGCTTGAGTGTGAGAAGGGGAGAGATTCCCTTTTTATCCATCGCCTCCGAATAAGCGATAGCCACTTCTGCTGCCTTTTTAAAGATCTTTCCTTTACCAGCAGCTTCGGCGCGAGCTTCTGCGCCATTGTAAATCTTCTCGAAAATACGAGGAACAGCCAGAACGAATGTTGGCTTAAATGATGCTAAATCAATTGGAAGTCTTCCGACTGGATCACTGCAATGTGCAAGGTGTAATCCTGCATTAATTGCACCAATTTGAACCATGCGACCGAATACGTGCGCAACAGGTAAGAACAGCAGAGTTGATCCGCCTGGCTTAAGGAATAAATCACTTGCACCTTGGACAACATTTCCGCATTCAGCTAAGAAGTTGCCATGTGTAAGCGTGACACCCTTAGGTTTTCCAGTCGTTCCAGAAGTATAAATAAGTGTTGCCAGAGTATCTGGACCAAGTGATGCACGACGGCGTTCAATTTCATCATCTGAAACCTGAGCACCAGCATTGCCTAGCACTGTCAGAACATCCTCGGTCATTGTCCAGAGGTGCTTAGTATGTGAAGGCAAAACTGTTTGAACTAGTTCACGAAGTGCTGGAGTTTCAACAATGATTCCAACAGTTGCAGAGTCATTGAGAATCCAATCAATCTGCTCTGCAGATGATGTGTCATAGATTGGAACTACGACAGCTCCTGCATACCAAATTGCAAAATCCAGAATTGTCCACTCATAACGGGTGCGAGCCATGATTGCCACGCGATCGCCAATTTGAATACCGGCTGCGATTAATCCCTTGGCTGTTGCTCGGACTTCTTCATCAACTTCTTTGGCAGAAACGCTCTGCCATCCATCGCCAAGTGGGCGAGACATCGTGATGCGCTCAGGCTCAAACCATGCCCGTTCTGCAATCAGATTCGTCAGATTGCCAGCAGTAGCCGAAGGGACAAGGGCGGGAGTTGTGACTTCATTCATGGGACCAACGCTAGCGTGAGGAATATGGATTATGGAAGAGGGTAACCTTTGCCCATGAGCGATATGAGCAGTTCAACAGTCACAATCGATGCCCCCATAGGCGATGTGCAAGGGGCCCTTTTTGCCCTAGACCAATATCCAACTTGGTCGAGTGCGATTAAGTCCAGTGAGGTCGTTGCACGCGATGAGCAAGGCCGAGCCACCAAGGTCAAGATGACTATTGATGCAGGCATGATGAAAGATCGAGTGATTTTAGATTACGACTGGAGCAAAGCTCCGGCACAACTTTCATTTTCACTCGATGACGCCGATCTTCTTACCGGAATGGATGGTTCTTATTCCATTAAGGCAATCGATGAAGATACAACTGAGGTTACCTATGAGTTGGGTGTTTCACTTTCAATGCCAATCCCAGCGATGATGCGTCAAAAAGCTGAGAAGACAACAATTGATCAAGCACTTGCACAACTTAAAGCTGCACACAGACAATTGCCGATGTTGCTAAAGAGTTATTAGAGAGACATTCCGTCTCGTCAATTGGAGTTTCCGCTGCTGGTTTTGTTTCCTCTGATCGAAAAACCATGCTTGCAACTCCCAATATCGCAGATTGGAATGGTGTTGATCTAGATGGTCAATTGACCAAACTCATCGGACTTCCTGTTGTGATTGAAAATGATGCAAATGCAGCAGCATGGGGTGAAGCAAAGTTTGGTGCAGGAAAAAATCAAGATCACATGATGATGCTCACAGTTGGCACTGGAATTGGCGGAGGCATTGTTGTTAATGGTGCGCTGTATCGAGGCGCATTTGGAATTGCAGCTGAGTTCGGACATATGCGCGTTGTGCCTGATGGACATATCTGTGGCTGTGGTGCACGAGGTTGTTTTGAGCAATATGCATCTGGCAATGCACTACTGCGTCATGCGCGCGAAGCAATTAACGCTAGCCCTGAAGTTGCGCGCAATTTACTCTCACGCGGTGATGGCACCGTTGCAGGTCTTACGGGTCAAACTATTGCCGAGGCAGCACGAGAGGGTGATCCCGTGGCATTGGCAGCCTTTAACACAACCGGCCAGTGGTTAGGTGCAGGAATTGCATCACTTGCCGTTCTTTTAGATCCTGCATGTGTAGTAATTGGTGGAGGAGTAATTGATGCGGGTGAGATTCTTTTGAAGCCAACGCGTGAATCACTTGAGCGCAACATGCCTTTTGCTGGAAAGCATCCATATCCAAAGATTATTGCGGCGCAGTTAGGCAATGAAGCTGGTCTTGTTGGAGTTGCCGACTTAGCTAGAAGTTAATTCTCAAATGGGTATTTCAACCCGATGTGAGAGCGCACGGTATCCATAATCTCCATAATGGCGATAGTGTCTTGCCATCTTAGAATCGGTGATTCTTTAGCACCGCTTTTAACTACTCGGGCAAATTCAACTGCTTGTTCACGCAATCCATGGCCTTTGTAATCCGATGGATATTCAGTAATGGTTCCATCAAAGAGGGTAAGTCGCATAGAGGTTGGGTTATAGAAGGTTCTATTCACTTCTAGATAGCCATTAAGCCCTGCAATAACTGCGGTGCATGGGGTCTGCACGATCATTGTTGTGTTGAGGACGGCCTGTGCTCCGTTGGCGTAATTCAAAATCATTGACGTCTGCGCATCCACGCCTTTGTCGGTAAAAACAGCAGTGGAAGTTATTGACTCTGGAATTCCTAAAATCATATGTGCAAAAGAAATTGGATAAATTCCAAGATCAAGTAACGCCCCTCCTGCAAGTGAAGGCTCAACAAGGCGCGCAATGTTTTGATCTGCTAAACGTTGTCCGTGATCAGCATGAATAGTTGTGATTTGTCCTAAAACTCCACTGGCAACAATTTCTCGAATCTTGGCATAGTGTGGCAAAAAGCGGGCCCACATCGCCTCCATCAACGCAACGTCATTTGCTTTAGCTGCAGCCACCATTTCTTTTGCCTCAGCTGCATTTACAGCAAATGGTTTCTCGCACAGAACTGGCTTAGCTGCATTAAGGGCTGCAATGACATTTTCTTTATGGGAAGGGTGCGGGGTTGCAACATAAATAGCATCGATATCTGAATCCTTCATTAGCTCTTCATAGCTTCCACACGCTTTCGCACCGGGAATGCTCTTCACAAAGCTTTGAGCCTTTTCTAAATTTCTAGACCCAACTGCAGTAATTTCGTGATCACCAAGGAATGCGATGTCAGTTGCAAAAGCACGAGCAATGCCGCCAGTACCAATAACTCCCCATTTAAATTTACTCACAGCGCAGAACCATCATCTTCATGATAACCATTGTGAAACCAACGCCTCACTGCGCGTTTGACTGTCTGCCACATTTCACGTGGTGATTGTTGTGGGGGTTTGGGTGGAATAAAACGGTTCGTATCCTGGATTGCATCTAATTCATCAAGATAGGTTGTTGGTGCGGATTCATCCAAGGAAAGGCCAGAGACGATGGAATCAAATTCACTGCGAATGAGTTCCTCGTCATCGAACTCATCAGGGCCTGGACGGGGATTGCTCACCCTCAGATAGTGTCATATCTGGCAATAGCCA
>JAPLBK010000027.1 GCA_026392775.1 Actinomycetota bacterium | reverse complement strand
TCTACATTCGATAGCAGTTCTTGTAGTGATCCATATTCAACGACCCACTTAGCTGCAGTCTTTTCGCCGACGCCTGGAATTGATGGCAAGTTATCACTGGGATCTCCGCGAAGAGCTGCGAAATCTGGATACTGCGCAGGTGACATTCCATATTTTTCTTGAACGGCATCTGGTGTCATTCGCGCTAAATCACTCACACCGCGCTTGGGATAAAGCACCGTGGTTTTATCATTGACGAGCTGGAAGGAATCTCGATCTCCCGTGCAGATGAATACTTCCGCACCTTCCTTTTCCGCTCGCTTGGTTATCGTGGCCAGGATGTCATCGGCCTCATATCCCTCAACCTCAAACTGAGTGATACCAAAAGCACTCACTAATTCATGTAGATAGGACATCTGGGAGCGAAACTCATCCGGAGTTTTTGCCCGATTAGCTTTGTATTCAGGAAAGATCTCAGAGCGAAATGTCTTGCGCGAGACGTCAAAAGCCACGGCAACGTGAGTGGGTTTCTCGCTGCTCAGCAGTGCGAGCAACATCGTGGCAAAGCCATAAATTGCATTGGTGTGCTGGCCTGATGCCGTAGTGAAGTTCTCCGCAGGAAGGGCATAAAAAGCGCGATATGCCATGGAGTGCCCATCGATAAGTAATAGGCGTTTGCTCATGGGCACATCTTAGGTTGCGCACTAGAATACGCCTCATGATCAACGAAGAGTTTGTAGAGTTTTACAAAGAACGCGGCAGCGGCGCACTAGATCAAAAAATGGGCATCAAGATTCTTGAAGCTGAGCAAGGCCGTATCGTTGGAACAATGCCTGTTGAAGGTAACACCCAACCCATGGGCCTTTTACATGGAGGAGCAAGTGTTGTTTTGGCTGAAAGTCTGGGCTCAATCGGAACGTCGCTCCACGCCGGTCCTCATCGCAAAATCGTTGGCGTTGACATCAATGCAACCCACCACAAATCAGCAACAAGTGGAATAGTTACTGGTGTTGCAACAGCGATTTCTTTAGGTAAGACGTTGTGCAGTTGGGAAATCGTTATTACAAATGAAGCAGGCGAACGTACTTGTACAGCGCGTATTACCTGTTTAATCCTGGCAGAGCGTTAAGAATGTGCCCCAGTGCCCAGATATGCCTCGCGCACTGCAGGATCATTGAGTAGATCAGAGGCCTTGGCCTCTTTGACTACATTTCCTGTCTCCAAGATATAGGCGCGGTGTGCTCGCTGAAGGGCTTGCTGTGCATTTTGCTCAACGAGCAAGATTGTCACACCTGTCTTATTGATCTGCGTAATAATACGAAAGATATTGGCAATCATCTGAGGAGCAAGTCCCATGGATGGTTCATCTAGAAGTAAGACCTTGGGACGAGACATCAGAGCGCGACCAATAGCCAACATCTGCTGTTCTCCCCCAGAGAGCGTTCCGCCAGCTTGTGCCACGCGCTCTTTTAAACGTGGGAAGAGTGTGTAGATCTTATCGAGATCCTCATCCATCTCGGCTTTGCGGTTTTTGCGGTGAAACTTTCCCATCTCTAAATTCTCAAGAACTGTCATACCGGGAAAGATTCCGCGGCCCTCTGGTGCCTGTGAGATTCCAAGGTCGACGCGCTCATGAGCTGGGACATTAGAAATATCTTGACCATCAAAGATGATTGCACCCGATGAGACTTTGCGAAGACCTGAGATTGTCTTAAGCGTTGTCGTCTTTCCGGCGCCATTAGCACCGATTAAGGTAACAATTTCACCTTCATCAACAACAACAGAGATCCCCTTAATCGCCTCAATCTTGCCGTAGTGAACGCGCAGATCTTTAATTTCAAGACGCATCAGCAGGAACTCCTAAATAGGCCTCAATCACCTTGGGATCTTTTTGAACTTTACTTGGTAAGTCATCTGCGATTTTGACACCGAAATCAAGGACTACAACGCGATCTGAGATACCCATAATCAATGACATGTCGTGTTCGATAAGAAGAACGGTGTAACCGGCATCACGGATTCGTTTAATCAATGCAGCCAGTTCAACTTTTTCCGCTGGATTAAAACCAGCTGCTGGTTCATCGAGTAGAAGCAGGCGCGGATTTGTTCCCATGGCCCGGGCGATTTCTAAGCGGCGCTGCACACCGTAAGGCAAGTTCTTTGCCAAACGATCTGCATACTCATCGATTCCAATGAACTTTAAGACCTCAAGTGCGCGTTCACGGTTCTCACGCTCTTCGCGGCGAGCACGTGGTGAACCAAATAATGCTCCAACTAGCCCACTTTTTTTATGAGCATCGGTTGCAGTAATAACATTTTCGAGGGTAGTCATATCTCCCCATAAACGAATATTCTGAAAAGTTCGAGCTATACCCATCTGGGTAATCTCAAAGCGCTTTTGCTTAATAATTTTTGTGCCTGCAAAAGTGATGGTTCCACTTGTTGGCTTATAAACGCCTGTAACAACATTGAAAACTGTTGTCTTGCCAGCACCGTTAGGACCAATAAGTGCAAGAATTTCACCCTTTTTTACTTCAAGGTTTACTTCACCAAGAGCTGTAACACCACCAAATTTCATAGTGATATTTTCTAGAGAAAGAAGAATCTCAGACATTAGGCATTCACCTTTTTCTTGACGATCACTTTTTCGCGCTTCTTTCGAGGCAATAATCCATCTGGACGGAAGTTCATCACGACAACTAGAACTGTTCCAAATACAAGCAAACGCGCATCTGAAATAAAGCGGATTCGATCTGGCAGATAGCCGAGAATTGTTGCTCCTACAACCACACCCCAGATATTTCCGATTCCTCCAAATACCACGCAGGAGAGAATCAAGATTGAAACGTTGAGTGTGAACATTTCAGGTGCAATA
>JAPLBK010000151.1 GCA_026392775.1 Actinomycetota bacterium | reverse complement strand
AGCAAGTGCACACCCAGTTATTGTCGATGCAACTCTTGGCGCAGGCGGTCACACCCAAGCCCTTCTTACCAAGTTCCCACATCTAACTGTTATTGGTATCGATCGTGATGCAGATGCCCTTGCTGGGGCAACTGCTCGTCTTGCTCCATTTGCCGATCGCTTGCGCACTTCCCATGCCACCTTTGATCGAATTTCAGAGGTTGTGGCATCCCACGGTTTCACAAAAATAGATGGCGCTCTCTTTGATTTAGGAGTTTCATCCATGCAGCTGGATCAAAGTGAACGTGGTTTTTCTTACTCACACGATGCCCCGCTAGATATGCGTATGGATCGTAGCCAAACACTTACTGCTGGCGAGATTGTCAACTCTTATGAGCCAGGCCAGTTAGTGAAGATTTTGCGCACTTATGGGGAAGAAAAGTTTGCAACCAGAGTGGTGGAGAGAATTGTTAAGGCACGTGCCATTGCACCGCTTAATTCAACTTCCCAGCTGGCCGATCTGATTAAAGAGGCGATTCCAGCGGCAACTCGTCGCACAGGTGGAAACCCTGCCAAGCGCACTTTCCAAGCTCTTCGCATTGAAACTAATGACGAACTGGGTGCTATTACCCGCGCTCTTCCAGCGGCTATGGGGCTACTTGAAATTGGTGCTCGCTTAGTCGTGATGTCATTTCAATCCCTTGAAGATCGCATCGTTAAAGAGTTATTTGTGGCATCGACAACTTCTGGCACACCACGTGGTTTGCCATTTGATCTACCTGAATTTGCTGCCAAGTTCTCACTTGTTATTCGTGGCAGCGAAGTTCCAACTACGCAAGAACTCAATGAAAATCCGCGCTCGGCATCGGTTCGTTTGCGTGCTATCGAAAGAGTGGCTGCATAATGGCAATGACGGCGCTAGCTCCCGTAATCACGCGCTCACGTGAAATCATTGCAACTAAGACAGCAGAAGTTGCACTCAAACTAGTTCCAGATGTTTCAGAGCAAACACAGGAAAACCGTAAGTATTTTGCCAAGTTTGTATCTGTCGTGGGCATTCTTGCACTGATGTTTCTTCTCTTCATCAATACATTGCTTGCACAAGATGCTTTCACGCTTAGTCACTTAAAGCTTGAGGCAAAGATGGTTAGTGATCAACGTGAAGCAATCAATCGTCAGATTGATGGTATTGCAGCACCTGAGAACTTAGCCAAAGCTGCAACTGCGTTAGGGATGAAGCCATCTGAAACCCCAACGTTCTTGAGCCTTAATCCACCAGTAGCACCTGCTGAGAGTGTGGATAATGGGTAATTTTTCATTAGCTCATAATCGAATTAGAGCTCTTATCTTCTTATTAGCATTAGCTATGTTCGTATTTGGTTTGCGCTTAGTTCAGGTCCAGCAGTGCAAGCGGGCGACTACCGCATGCGTGCTGTGAATGAAATGGAAAACACTAAATCTTTACCTGCCCCACGTGGTGAAATTACCGATATTAATGGAATCGCATTTGCCAGAAGCGTTGCTGCAACCAGCATCGTGGTTGATCAGACACAGATTACAAACCCGGCACGGGTGGCTACCTTCATCGCACCGATTCTTGATATGCCGGTTGCCCAAGTACAGGCCAGCATCACAGGTAAGCGCAAATGGAACATGGTCTATCAAAATGCTAAGCCAGCACTGTGGCAGAAATTGACTCAATCTATTTCTCAGTTCAATTCACAGTACCCAGCAATGAGTCCAGATCGAATTATTGGCTTCTTCCCAGAGCGCGGATATATTCGTGAGTATCCATCAGGCTCACTTATTGCCTCGTTAGTTGGCTTTGTTAATCGTGATGGCAAAGGCGCAACTGGCCTTGAATCAAGTATGAATTCAATGATTTCAGGAATTGATGGCAAGTATTCATTTGCTAATGGCTATGGGGCAGAAATCCCAGGTTCTCAATCAGAGATTAT
The DNA here is from genome assembly GCA_026392775.1 of Actinomycetota bacterium. The sequence goes on along the minus strand of JAPLBK010000151.1, from coordinate 2,516 downwards.
CCCAACCCAAACTGGCACGACCGTTCGCTTAACCGTTGATCGCGATATTCAGTGGGTTGCATCGCAAGCTATCTCTGATGCGGTTAAGTCATCTAATGCCCTTAGTGGAACTGTCATTGTGATGGATCCAAAGACAGGTGAAATCCTTGCTCACGCAACTGCGCCAACGTTTAACCCTAATAACACTTCTAAAGTCGCACTTGTTGCAATGCGCAATCCATCAGTTCAAGATGTCTATGAGCCAGGTTCAACTGGCAAAGTTATGACTTTGGCCGCCGCCCTTGAAGAGAAAAAAGTAACTCCAGAAACAGTAATAACAGTGCCCTATGCACTCAAGCGCTCAACCAAGGTTTTCCATGATCACGAAAAGCATCCAACACAGTACTTAACAACTGCTGGGGTATTGGCTGTTTCAAGTAACACGGGATCTATTCAAATTGGTGAACTTTTATCCAACGATAAGTTCTATGAATACCTTAGTAAGTTTGGGGTTGGTTCAAAAACTGGTTCAGGTTTGCCAGGAGAATCCCGCGGAATCCTTCCTAAAGTAGCTGATTGGTCTGGAACCTCAGCGCCAACGATGGCATTTGGTCAGGGATATTCACTCACTGCAATGCAAGCTACAAGTATTTTTGCAACCATTGCCAATGATGGTGTTCGAGTTTCACCCACTGTGATTGCAGGAACTCGTGATGCAAGTGGAAACTTCACACCTGCTCCAGGTCGCACAAGCCAGCGAGTGATTAGCGCAGAGACTGCACAAGTAATGCGTTTGATGATGGAGAGCGTTGTTTCTGGAAATGGAACTGCGCCAAGTGCAGCAATTCCTGGGTATCGCGTGGCAGGTAAGACTGGTACAGCCCAGCGCATCGATGACACATGCGGTTGCTACCGCGGTTACACCGCTTCATTTATTGGTTTCGCCCCAGCAGATAACCCAGCATATGTAATCAGTGTGACCATTCAAGATCCGAAGGGCTTGCACTGGGGCGGTGTACTTGGAGGGCCAGTATTTAAGAAAGTGATGTCATTTGTTTTACAGTCTCGCCATATTGCACCTACTGGCACAACATTTGATCCAATCCCTTTGAATAAAAAAGCATTAGCTGCAAAGAAGGCCCAGGATGCAACGGCCAATAACTAGTCATCAGAAAAAACTCTCTGCGCTATGCGCCATAGTTGGCGCGGAATCTACTTTCAAAGAGTTAGAGAGCATTGAACTCAGTGGAATTGCCCAAGCTAGTAATGCAGTTTTACCTGGAGATCTCTTTATTGCTCTGCCTGGTGAAAAATTTCATGGAGCCCAATTTGCATCCGATGCCATAGCCCGCGGGGCAGTTGCGGTTCTTACAGATTCACAAGGTGCTAAAGATATAAAGGGTGTTCCGGTTCTTATCTCAACAAATCCAAGGCGGGCTGCTGGAATTGCAAGTGCCTGGTTTTATTCCGAACCAATGCGAGATCTCTATAGCGTTGGTGTCACAGGAACTAATGGCAAAACCACAGTAACAACGCTGCTTCACCAAATCATGACTGCGGCAGGACGTGAAAGCGGACTTATCGGAACTGTTGAAACTCGTATTGGCGTTGAGAGCATTGCCAGTAAGCGCACCACCCCTGAGAGCTCTGATTTGCAGGCTCTCTCTGCGGTGATGCGTGAGCGCCATATGCGCAATCTCATTATGGAAGTCTCAAGCCATGCAATTACTTTGGAGCGCATCCGTGGCAGCCACTTTGCTGTCGTTGGATTTACTAATCTTTCACAAGACCATCTTGATTTTCATAAAGATATGGAAGATTACTTTGGGGCAAAAGCAAAGTTATTTACATTTGAATACGCAGATTTGGCAGTGATTAACCTTGATGATCCTTATGGAAAGCGCTTAGCTGCACAAACAGAGCTACCAGTGCTTACTTTGTCTAGATTAGATACCACGGCCACGTGGCACTATGCCTCGATTGCATCGGACTATGTTGGGGCATCGGTTTCAATACGCGGAAGTGGCGGCATCCTCATTGAAGGAAAAACTGCTTTGTATGGCGGCTTTAACTACGACAATCTTTTAATGGCAGTTGCCATTGCAGTTGAAAGTGGAATTGATCCCATTGATATCGCTGCCATCTTGCCAACCCTTACTGGGGCAGTTGGCCGGTTAGAGGCTGTGCGCCTTGGACAAAACTTCACCGCCCTAGTTGATTATGCGCACTCACCAGATGCAGTAAAGCGAGTTTTAGAAACAGCGGCAGAGATAGCAGATGGCAAAGTTATTGCAGTACTGGGTTGCGGGGGAGATAGAGATAAAACTAAGCGCACCTTGATGGGTCAAGCACTTCACGAAGGTGCAGATATAGCTATCTATACCAGCGATAACCCACGTTCTGAGAAAGCTGAAGACATTTTGGTTCAGATGGTTTTAGATATAGATGTGGTGCCACCCAGTGAAGTAATTGTTGATAGAGCACAAGCTATTCGCACAGCGGTCAACTTGGCGCAAGCTGGCGATGTCGTGATGGTT
>JAPLBK010000164.1 GCA_026392775.1 Actinomycetota bacterium | reverse complement strand
GGAGGTTCTCCAGCTAATTTACCGCGAGTGGAATTGATTAATGCTTCACCTGCACTAATGCGGCTTCCAGATTGACCTAAATCTACTGCGAGCATGTCAACCAACCAGATCGCGGTTGCGCTTAATCTCGCGATCATGCTTACACGGCATATCTAAATGCTTGTCATAACATGAATCACAGAGCAGAACTAGCTGATGGCACTTTGGCTTTTGGCAGTTTCTAAACTCTTTAGTTGGGCCATCACAGTGAGCGCACGTGCCAATCAATTTGGTGTGATCACTAAAATCAATGGTTAGGCGATCATCGAATGTATAAAGAGAGCCATCCCATAGGCCATCATCACCAAAGGCATTTCCATAGCGAATGATTCCGCCCTTGACCTGATAAATCTCTTTAAAGCCACGGTTCTTCATGAATACAGTAAGAAGTTCACAGCGAACGCCACCCGTGCAATAAGCAACGACTGGCTTATCTTTCATGTGGTCGTACTTACCGCTTTCAATCTCTTTTACGAAATCATGTGATGTGTTTACCTCTGGTACTACTGCATCTTTAAACTTGCCAATTTTGGCTTCGAAGGCATTGCGAGCATCAAAGAACACCACATCATCGCCGCGCTCTTCTACTAACTTGTTGACTTCCTCCGGTCGCAAATGAATTCCGCCACCAATAACACCGTTTTCATCAACTTCAATCTCACTAGTATTTCCAAAGGCTACTAGTTCATCCTTGACCTGAATCTTTAACTTCGGGAAATCATTGCCTGTTCCCTGAGACCATTTGAAATCAATCTTCTTAAATCCTGGATATTCACGGGTGTTCTTTATGTATTTCTTAATATCATCCATGTGACCACCAAGTGTGCCGTTTATACCTTGTGTTGAGATTAAAATACGTCCCTTGAGATTTAAGGATTCACACAAAGTTTTCTGCCACCCAACAATGTTCACGCCTAGCTCTTTCATCTCTGCGGCATAACGCGCCATTTCTTCTGGCGTGCCATCGTAAATAAACTCATCACCCTGCAACTTAGGTAGTCCAGCATTTGATTGAGTGATAACAAAAACGCCTTCTGGTCGAGCCTCTACCAACTCTTTAGCAATCTGTGACATCTCATCAGTTCCACGGCCACAGTTAGCACCAACGATGCGCACGCCCAATGCTGCTAAATGCTTAATAGCCATCGCAGGCTTAACACCCATCATGGTGCGAAGGTTTGTATCAAAGCTCATCGTCACAATAATTGGCAGTCCAGGTACAACTTCTTGAGCTGCAGAAATTGCAGCCTCTACTTCACCCAGATCAGACATTGTTTCAATAAGAATTGCATCCACACCACCGGCAACAAGTGCGCTGATTTGGGCAGCAAATAGAACTTTACCTGTTTCAGGAGTAAGCGTTCCCATGGGATCCATCAATTCACCAGATGGTCCAATATCTCCCATAACAAAACATCCAGGGTGGCGATCTGCAACTTTGCGTGCAATGAGCGCTCCTGCCTTATTTAACTCTACAAGTCGATCTTCAAGTCCATGCATTGCAAGACGGCCAGCAGTTCCACCAAAAGTATTTGTCGTAATGAAATTTGCACCAGCTGCTGCATATGCCTCAAGTACTGCTTCAATCTCTTCTGGCTTTTCAACATTCCAAAGCTCAGGTGCACCGCCATCTGTAAGGCCACGATCTTGCAACATTGTGCCCATCGCGCCATCAGAAACAAGAGTTGCCTTTTCTAGC
>JAPLBK010000008.1 GCA_026392775.1 Actinomycetota bacterium | reverse complement strand
CGTCACACAACTGCACAAAAGAATGCACGCAAAAGCGCTGCAACTACTTCTAAAACAGGTAAGCCTGCATCTACTCGTCGTTACTCAGATGTTGATTCATCAACACAGTCTAAGAAGCAAGAGCGTTTAACTGATCGCTCAAAGCTTCGTGCAAAGCGCTTCCAAGAAAAGACGGCCTCAAAGCCACGTCCGATTGAGGCTCCAGAAGAGCGTGCAGTACGCATCGAACAATCACAGCGCCCAGAAAGCCGGGCTAAGAAGTTTGTTGCACAACGTGATGATCGCACTAAGCGTGATTTTGATAAGAAAAAAGAGTTTGTTAAGCCAGAGAACAAAAAATCAGAGTACAAGAAGCCAGAGTTCAAAAAGAGCGAATACAAAACTTCAGATACACGTCCAACTAATCGCCGCGATGCTGCCAAAGCAAAGGTTGCACGTAATGATGATGGCCGTCCAAACTTTGTTCCACGTAAGGTAGAAAAGTTTGATCCAACACGTCCAAAGAAGCGCAGCGAAGCACCTGATACTCGCGCAGCTAACTTTCGTGCAGAGCGTCCAGTCCGTGATCGTCGCAATGACTCACCTGCGTATGCCCGTGATGATTTCAAGCGCTCATCAAAAACTCACACGAATGCCGCTATTGATTTTGGTGCAGACGATAACTACATTTCAGCAAATTTAGCTGACGCCAACTTGGTTGATGCAACTCCACTGACTGAAATCACTACGACTTTCAGCGACCTTGGAATCGCAGCACCATTGGTAAACGCCCTTGCAAAACAGGGAATAATTCATCCATTCCCAATCCAGATTGCAACATTGCCAGATGCACTAGCTGGCTATGACATTTTAGGCCGCGGACAAACGGGTTCAGGCAAAACTCTTGCCTTTGGTTTAGCACTTCTTAATAACCTCAATGGCAAGGTTGCAAAGCCACATAAACCACTTGCTTTGGTATTAACACCAACACGTGAGCTTGCTCAGCAAATTGATGAAGTATTAATGCCATTAGCTCGCTCAATTGGTCACGAATCAGTTGTTGTTGCCGGTGGAATGTCATATGCAAAGCAGATCACTGCAATGCGCCGTGGCACAGCAATCTTGGTTGCAACACCTGGTCGCTTAATTGATCTTCTTGATAAGGGTGAAGTTCAGCTTGATCACCTACAGATCACTGTCCTTGATGAAGCTGATCAAATGGCTGACATGGGCTTCTTGCCAGTAGTTAAAGAGATTTTAGATCAAGCAAAGCTTGATGGACAGCGTTTGTTGTTCTCAGCAACTCTTGACCGTGGTGTTGATTCATTAGTTCGTCAGTACTTGAAGAACCCAAAGACTCACTCACTCCAAAATGACCGTGCCTCTGTCTCAACTATGGAGCACTTCGTTCTTGTTATGAACCCAGGGGATAAAGATGACATCACAAATCAAATCGCTGCACGTAACGGTAAAACGATTATGTTCGTTAAGACTCAACGCGGCGCTGATCGCTTGGCTGACAAACTTGCTCACGCAGGTGTTGCAGTAGGTGCATTGCACGGCGGTAAGTCACAAGCCATTCGTACTCGCACTCTTGCACTCTTCAAGGATTCAGCCAACGCTGCCCTTGTAGCAACAGATGTTGCTGCACGTGGAATTCACGTTGATGGAATCTCACTTGTTGTGCACGTTGATGCGCCAACAGATCACAAGGATTATCTACACCGCGCAGGACGCACAGCTCGTGCTGGTGAAGCTGGAACTGTTGTAACAATTGCTACAACTAAGCAGCAAAAATCAATTGGTGGACTTACTTCACGTGCTGGTGTTACTCCAAAATTTGTTGGTGTCACCCCATTGAGTACTGAGTTAATGAAGATCACTGGCGCACAAGAGCCTTCTGGTGTTCCATACATCCAGCCAATCGTTGAAAAGTCAGTACGCAGTGGTGGCAATAAGCGCCCTCGTCCGAACTCAAGTCAGCGTCGCCGCCGTCCTCGTTAACTAGAAATTCTCGATAGGGTTTGCGCCATGACTAACGCGAACCCATTTGCCCAAAGAAGTGACCTTGATTTTGAGCTGCCCCCTTTTGCACTCATAAAAGAAGAGCACTACCTGCCCGCTTTCTATGAAGGCTGCACACAACAGTTAGCAGAAGTTCAGAGCATCCTAGACACACCAGGTGCTGCGACTTTTGAAAACACGATTGTTGCTTTGGAAAAAAGTGGGCAGATGCTAATGCGCACACTTTTAGTTTTCTTTAACAAGTCATCAAGTGATACCAACGATGCTCTAGATAAAATTGAAGAAGAGATGGCACCCAAACTTGCCGCTCATCAAGATGCAATCAATCTAAATCCCGCTCTCTATGCCCGCATCAAATCTCTATACGATAACCGTGAATCCTTAGGCTTAAACACTGAAGATGCTTGGCTACTTGAGCGCTACTACAAAGATCTCATCCACGCCGGTGCCCATCTCTCAGAATCAGAGCGTGATCGCCTCAAAGAGCTCAATGAAGAGCTCTCAAAGCTAGAAACTCAGTTCTCTAAAAATGTTTTAGCTGACACAAATGACTTAGCTGTTTTAGTTGAAACTATCGATGAGCTAGATGGTTTAAGTGAAAATGAAATCGCATCGGCTGCAGCTGCAGCTAAAGAGCGGGGTCATGACGGTAAATGGCTTATAGGAATGGTTAATTTCTCTGGAAATCCAGTCCTCGACTCTCTTACTAACCGCGCCCTTCGCAAGAAAATCATGCAGGAGTCATTAGTTAAAGGTAATCGCGCTAATGAGAATGACAATAAGCCAATAATTCTTAAAGTGGTGAAGTTGCGAGCAGAGCGCGCCAAGTTGTTTGGTAAAAATACACATGCTGAACATGTAATTGCTGTGCAAACTGCAGAGCGTCCAGACAACGTCCATGCCATGCTTCGTAAGATTGCGCCAGCTGCTGTGCGAAATGCACAGGCAGAGGCACAAGATCTTAAAAAAGCTGCTGGGACGCAGATTGAAAGTTGGGATTGGGGCTTCTATACCGAGCAAGTTCGCCTTGAAAAATACAATATCGATACAACCAAAATGCGTCCTTACTTTGAACTCGAATCAGTACTTGCCAATGGAATATTCTTTGCTGCTAACAAACTCTTTGGCATCACTTTTAAAGAACGCCCTGATTTAGTCACTTATCACCCAGAAGCTCGCGCCTTTGAAGTCTTTAATGAAGATGGCTCGAAGCTAGGACTTTTCATCGGTGATTTCTACACACGTGATTCAAAGCGTGGTGGAGCGTGGATGAATAATCTGGTTGATCAAAACTTCCTAGCCAATCAACTTCCAGTGGTTGTAAATAACCTCAATATTCCAAAGCCTCCAGCTGGAAAACCAACTTTGCTGACTTTTTCTGAAACAACAACTCTGTTCCATGAGTTTGGCCATGCTCTGCATGGTCTGCTTTCACAGGTGAAATATCCACGTGTTTCAGGCACAAGTGTTCAGCGTGATTTCGTTGAATTTCCTTCTCAAGTTAATGAGATGTGGATTTTGTGGCCTGAAGTTGTTGAGAACTACGCGCGCCACTTTGAAACTGGAGAGAAGCTTCCACAAGAGTGGATTGATAACCTCGATGCTGCATCAACATTTAATGAAGGACATGCAACAACAAGTTACTTAGCTGCAGCTATTTTGGATCTTGCGTGGCATTCACTTACTACAGAAGAAGCAGCAAAAGTTAGCGATGTAGAGGCCTTTGAAGCCCAAGCAATTAAGAATTATGGACTTGATTTTGCACCGGTTCCAACACGTTATCGCTCAACCTATTTCTCACACATCTTTGCTGGCGGATATTCAGCTGGCTACTACGGCTACATCTGGTCTGAAGTACTGGATGCCGACACCGTGGATTGGTTTAAAGAAAACGGTGGATTGCAACGCAAGAACGGTGAGCACTTTAGAAACACATTACTTGGTCGCGGTGGATCTATTGATTCAATGCAGATGTTCCGTAATTTTCGTGGGCGTGATTCAAAGATCGAGCCGCTATTGAAGCGTCGCGGTTTGTTATAGTTTTAAAAGTTGAACTAAAACTTAACCAGCAGAGCCAGAACCAGATGGACCAGCCTTGCGCTGTACTTGTGGAGCTCCTCCACTGCGTTGTCCGCCGCGAATCTTTGATCCAGTTTCAGCATGTGCCTGAGTACCTGGTGCACCTGGTTTGTTTTTCTTAGCTTCAAGGGCAGCAAGCATTCTTGCTTTCATGTCATCATTCTTTTCGCTCATGAGACAACCTTACTAGTTAACTTGAACTCTCTTTGTACTCACGCAGACGCTCAAGAACTTCAGATTCACGGTATCGACGATGCCCACCAAGGGTGCGAATTGCAGTTAACTTGCCTGCCTTTGCCCATCTGGTCACAGTCTTTGGATTAACGTGAAAACGGGCAGCGACCTCTTTAGGAGTTAATAGAACTTCAGCATCAGGCAAACGAGCCATGTTCATCTCCTTGATACCTAGTCAACGGTGTCCGAATTACTCCGTATTGTGGTGAAGTATTCCGATTAAGGCGCTTGGATGCAATACGTAAAAGCTAAATTAATTGGCTGATTCAAGGGCTTGAACCCTGCGCCAGCGCGACATCAATCGCTCATATCCCTGGCCCGCCAATGATCCATCGGCTGCAGCAAGGCCAGAGAGAGATTGCAGGACATCTTCTATAGATGTGTCAGAGAGTAAACCATCTTCATTGTTATCTCGTAACGCTTTATTTAAATACTGTGCAAGCCCGCCGTAATCTAATTCAACATATGACTTTGGGTGAAACATTTCTAACCAAGCCAGCAAGTTTTCTAGATCCTGTTCGACAGGGCCTTCCCCAAAAGCATTAACAACTGTGGTGTGTGCAACTTCTGCGCGGGCTTTTGCATTTGCAATAGTGGCACACGCTGTCGTAAATAGTCCATCCTTATTCTCTCCACGAGTTCGCTCCTCTGGCATAAACAAGAGGAACCAACGAGGTGGGATAACCCACGTCTCATTTAAAATATGTGGAACTTTATCTTCTAGTAAGTCTACTCCTGCAGTAATGACATCTTCCATTGCAGGTGAGACAAAATATGGAACGACACTACTTGGTAGTGAATCTTTAAAGTTATCTAGCGCTGCCCAACAACGAGTCGCTGTTGACCACGGTGCGATGTAGCGTTCGCCATCAATATCTAAAATATGAACACCATCAGGACGACCAGCAGGTGGTTCAGGAACTACGGTGCGATGCAGAGCAAAGGCTTCTTCATTGGCATAACTCTGTTCACTGATATCAATTGACTGCCAACGCAAACGGTCGGCAGGTTCAAATGCAGAAAGAGGTTCGTAAACTCTCAGTGAAGCTACGTACGGTGTAGGTCTCACGCACGTGGAATGTAATTGCCCTCGGCAAAGGGATCATCATCATCCCGATTACGTGAAGGTTCAACGTCGCCATGAAGTTCTTTCGCAAGACGATCTAAATCCATATCTTGTGAGTTATATTTTAAATCACGTGCAACTTTGGTCTGTTTTGCTTTGGCTCGGCCGCGACCCATATGCGAGCTCCTTCACTAAGTACGTGTTATTCAGAGACGTAGGTTATCGCGCTCTGTAGGTGCCTTCCAAAGTTGAGCGTGCTTGGGAGGGCTTCCGCTCCTCTACAACGCCTGCGACCCATGCTTTCATTCCCCGAGCAGCCAGAGAACGAAGGGTTATGTCGGCTGAATCAGGTGCCACTATCGCCGTCATCCCAATGCCACAGTTCCATGTTCGCTCCATATCAGCCTGGGGCACTCCACCAACTTTAGATAAGTACTCCATCTCAACTGGAACTGACCAAGTGGAGCGATCATAAATTGCACTCAAGTGATCTGGAATGACGCGTGCAGTATTTTCTGCAATTCCCCCACCTGTAATGTGTGAAAACCCGCGCAGCTTTCCCTGCATTGATCTAACCAAGGCTAAACAATCCAGTGCATAGATTTCAGTGGGTATTAAAAACACTTCTCCGGATGTTTTGCCATATTCACTCACGTGGGCATCAAGTGAGAGCTTGGCAGTTTTAATAATGTGTCGAACGAGTGAGAAGCCATTGGCGTGAAAACCACTTGATGGCATAGCAATCAAGACATCACCTTTTTGAACAAGGTGTGCACCAAGTTGTAGATCTGCATCAACAACTCCTGTTGCAGCACCGGCAACATCAAACTCATCATCAGCTAACAATCCTGGATGTTCAGCAGTCTCTCCTCCGATTAAAGCTGTGCCCGCTTTTTCACAACCACGTGCAATTCCTGAAACTATCTCTGCAATTCGCTCTGGGATAACTTTTCCAACTGCGATGTAGTCAGTCATAAATAGAGGCTCTGCCCCACAAACAACTAAGTCATCAACAACCATTGCAACTAAATCTTCACCAATGGTGTCGTACTTGCCCATCGCTCGGGCTATTTCAGTCTTTGTGCCAACGCCATCTGTTGAAGTTGCAAGTAAAGGCTTTTTCATATTCTTGAGCGCACTTGCATCAAATAGACCAGCAAATCCGCCGATGCCACCCATTACTTCTGGGCGTGATGCTTTGGCAATTGATGCCTTCATCAATTCAACTGCGCGATCTCCTGCATCAATATCAACGCCAGCATCTTTGTATGTACTCATTTAATGACCATGTACTTCTGTGATTTCAAGGCGCATCTTGCCTTCAGACATATCGGCAGGAATACGGATTGGATATTGGCCCGTAAAGCATGCTCCACATAGCTTATTTTCCTCGACCTGGGTGGATTCAATTAAGCCTTCTAGTGAGACGTAACCCAGAGAATCTGCACCTATGGAGCGTCGAATTTCTTCAACCTCTAATCCACTGGCAACTAATTCAGCGCGAGTAGCAAAATCGATTCCATAGAAACATGGCCATTTAACTGGTGGTGAAGAGATTCGCACGTGAATCTCACGTGCTCCAGCTTCGCGCAGCATACGAACAATGGCTCGCTGGGTATTTCCACGAACAATAGAGTCATCGACAACCACAATGCGCTTACCTTCAATAATTTCACGAAGTGGGTTGAGCTTTAAGCGAATACCGAGTTGGCGAATGGTTTGTGAAGGTTGGATAAATGTGCGGCCAACATATGAGTTCTTAACCAAACCCATTCCAAATGGAATTCCCGAGCCTTTTGCATAACCAATTGCAGCAGGTGTTCCTGATTCAGGAACTGGAATTACTAGATCTGCTTCAACTGGTGCCTCTTTTGCCAAACGCTCACCAATGCGAACACGGGTTGCATGAATTCCCTGACCGGCAATTGTTGTGTCAGGTCGGGCAAGATAGACATATTCAAATAAACAACCCTTAGGTTCAGCAACTGCCCAGCGCTCTGAGCGAACACCGTTGGCGTCAATTGCGACAAACTCACCTGGTTCGATCTCACGAACAAATGCTGCGCCAACAATGTCTAGGGCAGCTGATTCAGATGCGACTACCCAACCATTTTCCAACTTACCTAGTACTAATGGTCGAACGCCATGACGATCGCGGGCTGCATACAAGGTGTGTTCATCCATAAACACTAGGGAGAAAGCACCTTCTAGTTGTGGAAGCACTGTCATTGCACTTGCTTCAACATTTTTCTCATTTTGCAACGAGATAAGCGCAGTCATAATTTCAGTATCTGTTGTGGCTCCGCCCTCACGAGCATTACTTGGCTCAAGCTTTTGTACTAATTCAGCTAAATCACCAGTATTAGTGAGGTTTCCATTGTGGGCTAAAGCCAGTGTGCCGTACTTAGTTGGGCGCAGCGTTGGCTGGGCATTGACCCAAGTACTTGATCCGGTGGTGCTGTAGCGGCAATGGCCAATAGCTAAATCGCCAGGAAGAGTTGCTAAATCACTTTCAGTAAAGACTTGAGAAACTAATCCCATATCTTTATAAACAAGAATTCTGCTTCCATCACTTGTTGCAATTCCAGCAGATTCAGTTCCACGGTGTTGCAAAGCATAAAGACCATAAAAAGTTAGCTTTGCAACTTCTTCACCCGGTGCCCACACACCAAAGACTCCACAAGCATCTTGTGGACCTTTATCTTCGCCCAAGACATTGTGATTGAGTAATCCATCTGGGCGTCTCATGATTGAATCCTAAGTGGTAAGTACTCCGAAAGATCTGCTCGCACCCCTGAAGCGATGATGTCGCCATTATTTAGCGCATCGGCCCAAACGATTTCACCTTTTGCTAACGCCAACCACGTTGGGGCGTTCATCTCAATAACATTTGCTGGAGTTCCACGGGTATGAGTTGGTCCATCACCACATTGCACTGCTGCATAGGGTGGAACTCGAACTTCAATGGCGCGACCAGGTGCCTTGGCAGTCAACAGCGCAAGTGTGCTTTTAACTTCTTCTAGGACCTCT
>JAPLBK010000061.1 GCA_026392775.1 Actinomycetota bacterium | reverse complement strand
TTTGCTGGAGTTCCACGGGTATGAGTTGGTCCATCACCACATTGCACTGCTGCATAGGGTGGAACTCGAACTTCAATGGCGCGACCAGGTGCCTTGGCAGTCAACAGCGCAAGTGTGCTTTTAACTTCTTCTAGGACCTCTCGATCGCGCATATCTTTTATCCAAACAACCGTGGGAATGTTGAAGTGTGTTCGGTGCGCAGTTCTTCTAGCGATATAACAAAATCATTAATAGTCAGTGAATCTCCGCCAGTTGTACCTAGCTTGGAGATTGCAATGGAGTACTTAGTTGCTAGAGCTTGCAGTTGCGAAGCTTTACTTGCCTCTACCGCAACGATTACCCGCCCTGGAGTTTCACTTAAGAGATCAACGGCTGGATTTGAAAGAGAGATAGTGGCGCCAACATTGTGGCGCAAAACCATTTCAGTTAATCCGGCCGATAGTCCGCCTTGGCTTAAATCATGAGCGGCGGTAAAGAAAGCATTGCCCTCTAGAAGTAGTTCAATCAGGCGCATTTCACGGGCTAAATCAGCATCTGGTGACTGCCCAACTCGCTGACCATGCAAGAAAGCCCATTCACTTCCCGCTAGATCTTCTTTTGTCTCTCCTAGTAAAAACAGTTCCAAGCCACTTGTCTTATAACTCATCGGTGTTCGCTTGCGAACATCTTGAATTACACCCAATACGCCAATGACAGGTGTTGGCAAGATAGCAACTGCGCCGGTTTGGTTATAAAAAGAAACGTTTCCGCCTGTAACAGGCAATCCCATCTCTAAACAGCCATCGGCTAAACCGCGCACAGATTCAGCAAACTGCCACATCACTCCTGGATCTTCAGGAGATCCAAAGTTAAGACAGTTAGTAACTGCAAGTGGTCTAGCACCAGCAGTTGCAATATTTCGTGCAGCTTCAGCTAGCGCAAGCTTTGCTCCTTGATAAGGATTTAAATAAGACCAGTTGGCGTTTGCATCCGTTGAGATTGCAACGCCTAAGTGTGTTGTCTCATCAAGTCGGACCATTCCTGAATCATCGGGTTGGGCTTGAATTGTATTTCCTTGAACATATTTATCGTATTGAGCAGTAACCCAAGATTTATCTGCCAAGTTTGGTGCACCTGCAAGTTTAAGAACTGCAGCTTTTATTTCAGCTGCCCCGCTTGGCATAGGAACATTTACTTTTTGTGAATTCACTTGATTGATGTATGCAGGCTGTGCAAGAGGGCGGTTATAAACCGGACCTTCATGAGCAACCGTGCGCGGTGGAACATTGACGATTACTTCACCATTCCATGTGATTTCTAATCTATCCCCATCAGTTACTTCACCAATGACAGTAACTGTTACATCCCATTTCTTACAGATTTCTAAGAATCGATTAATCTTGCTTGGTTCAACGATGGCACACATGCGCTCTTGTGACTCTGACATCAAAATCTCTTCCGGAGAAAGGGATGGATCGCGCAAAGGAACCTTGTCCAGGGCTACTTTCATACCCCCGCTGCCACCTGAGGCTAATTCACTCGTTGCACACGATAAGCCTGCTCCGCCAAGGTCTTGGATACCAATAACTAGATCTTCAGCAAAAATTTCTAGGGAACATTCAATTAATACCTTCTCAACAAATGGATCTCCCACTTGAACGCTTGGACGCTTGGTAGAACCACCAGCACCAAAAGTTTCCGAAGCTAAAACTGAAACTCCACCAATTCCATCTCCGCCAGTCTTGGCACCATAGAGAACAACAAGATTTCCAGCACCGGCAGCCTTAGCTAACTTAATATCGCTGTGCTTCATCACTCCAACACAAAGTGCATTAACTAATGGATTGCCGATGTAAGTCTCATCAAAGACAACTTCCCCACCAATATTTGGTAGACCTAAACAATTTCCATAACCACCAACTCCAGCAACAATGCCCGGAAGAACTCTGCGAGTATCGGCAGCATCGGCTGGACCAAATCGCAAAGGATCCATTACTGCAATTGGTCGTGCACCCATTGTTAAAATATCTCTCACGATTCCACCAATACCAGTTGCTGCCCCTTGATACGGCTCAATGAAAGAAGGGTGGTTGTGGGATTCAATTTTGAAAGTAACTGCATAGCCTTGACCAACATCTACAACGCCTGCATTTTCACCAATGCCAACAAGTAAGGCATCAGACTTTGGTGCTTTTTCTCCAAATTGCTTTAAATGTACTTTTGATGATTTATAAGAACAGTGCTCAGACCACATCACTGAATACATTGCTAACTCAGAAGATGTAGGACGGCGGCCTAAGATTTCCTTGATACGTGCATACTCATCAGGCTTTAATCCAAGCTCAGCAAATGGTTGAACGTTTTCCGGTGTTGTTTGGGCAATAACGACGGTATCAAGGGCCATCACTTCACCATGGCATTCAGAATAGAAGTAAAGAAGC
>JAPLBK010000064.1 GCA_026392775.1 Actinomycetota bacterium | reverse complement strand
CAATAGTGAAGATTATTTCTTTTTAGTTCCAAATGCTTCAAATACCACTTATGTTGTTGCAACTCTGCAGGCCCATGATCCAGATGGAATTACCGTTACCAATTTGCACACCGACTATGCAGTCATAGCTGTGCAGGGACCACTAGCACCGCAAGTCATGCAATCACTGGGTGTAAATACCGATATTGATTACATGGCTTTTGACAAGGTCAATATTGGCGGCGCAGAAGTAATTCTCTGCCGCACCGGTTACACAGGAGAAGTTGGTTATGAACTACTTCCTAAAACAGCAGATGCTTCAAAGGTCTGGGATGCCATCGTTGCGGCGATAGAGCCAGTCGGTGGATTGGTATGTGGTCTTGGTGCTCGTGACACATTGCGCACAGAGATGGGCTATCCACTTCACGGTCATGAACTCTCATTAGAGATCACTCCAGTTGAAGCCAGTGCAACGTGGGCTATCGGTTGGGATAAGGGTGAATTTTTAGGTTCTAGCGTTTTGAAATCACAGAAATCTCAAGGTGCTAAGCGTCGAAGCGTGGCAATTAAATCCTTAGACCGTGGAATACCCCGCGGTGGAATGAGTGTGAAAACAAAAGATGGCGCAGCTCTTGGAGAAGTAACGAGTGGGACTTTTTCACCATCTCTTAAAGTCGGAATAGGAATCGCGCTCCTTGATGCATCTGTGAAAATCGGTGATCAATTGGTCATTGATGTGCGAGGTCGCGATTCAATGGTGGAAGTTGTAAAACTTCCCTTTATGCCTTCACACGTTCGTTAAATTCAATTGGCTGTAGGAATGCAGCACGAGTCTTAGTTCGCCGTAGCGCTGATAAAACTGCTCTCCCTGAAAGTGCTAAAAGAAGCGCTGTAAATATAGCCCGAGGGATATCCCATGCCATAGCGGTTGCAAAGTGAAAAATGATGAAGCGAGAGAGATTTTCATTTATTGCTCCATTGGCAATATATGACAACTGGGTATCGGCGCCCAAGGCCCAAGGCCAAAACTGTAGATCCATCAGGATTCCAAATACCTGTGCAGCGATGATGCCAAAGAAAATCAGAAGGGAAATTTCTTTCCAGCCTCTTAGTTTTTTGCCACCAAGCATGCCAGCGGCCATACCTATCCAAGCCGCTGCAAAAACTTGATAACCCAGCCACGGACCAACACCGCCAGTAAGTAGGGCTGAAACAAACATGGAAGTAAGTCCCAAAATAAATCCAAAAGAAGGACCAAAGACTCGAGCACTAAGAATTAAAATAAACCACATAGGTTCAATTCCAACGGCACCAGCACCTAGCGGGCGAAGAGCTGCAATGAGTGCAGATAAAACACCCAGGAGTGCAACCGACTTAGCATCTAGTGCCGAGTTAGAAATCTGAATGATTACTAAAAGAAATGCCACAGTGAGTGCTGCCCAGAAGAAAAGTTGTGTGCGTGGTAGTGATTGGCCGTTATAGAAAAAAGGCCAGAGAAATCCGGCCGCAGAAATCAAAGAAGCCAAGGTCAGTACTGCTGTGTCAAGAGGAGAAAATCTGACTACGTCATTAGTGCGCATTAGGTGTGTGCCTCAATGGCTCGGACAACATCGCCAACTGTTAACCACGGCTGCGGCGACATGATCTTAGAAACTTGGGGCGCAAAAGCTGGAGAAGACAGGAGCACATCAATAGTTGGACCATCGGCAACGATGTCACCATCTGCAATAAAGATTGTGCGGGTAGCTAATTCAGCAACCAACTCAACATCATGTGTAGCAATGATGACGCTGCGATTAAAAACACAAGCGAAATCAATAAGCAGCTTGGTTAATACGCGCTTGGCCTGATAATCAAGGCCTCTAGTTGGTTCATCCAAGATCAGCAGGTGTGGGTTAGCTGAAAGCACCACACTGAGCGCCAAACCTAAACGCTGGCCTTCAGATAAATCCCGGGGATGTGTCTGTGCTGATATTCCAGGAACGAGTTGGGAAAGGAGCGCGTAAGTAGTACCAGCGTGAACTTCATTGTCATGATCTGCTTGTTTGCACTCTTCACTCACGCTTTGCCCATAGAGCAGATCACTTGGCTCTTGTGGGATATAGCCAATGTTTTCACGCCTTTGTTTGCTATGTAATTTCTGCGAATCAATACCGTTAACGATTACTTCACCCGATGCATTATCACTGACCCCAGCGATGGCTCGAAGAAGCGAACTTTTTCCTGCACCATTGCGACCCATAATGGCAACAATCTCGTTTTCATAGATAGTTGTTGAAAGAGAGTTCACGGCGTTTTTGCCGCTATAGGAGATAGTTAAATCTTTAACTGTTACACATGGTTTAGAAGAGCTAATGGGAGCTTCTTGTCTAATGACTTCATGAGAGTCTCTAAACTCTTGTGTCATTCGGCGCATTTCTCGAACCGATACGCCAATCTCTTTTAGCCCAAGAGCTCTAGCAAGTTCAACAATGGGTGGGGCAATAGGGGAGTTCATCAGGATCTGCTCAGGTGTTCCAACCACAGCAGAGCCTGCGCCATTGATATGAACAATGCGATCAGCAAATTGAATCACGCGCTCTAACTTATGTTCTGCAATAACAACGGTCAGACTTAAATCATGAACTAGGCGGTGAAGAATCGAAAGCACTTCTTCAGCGGCAATAGGATCGAGTGCACTTGTTGGCTCATCTAGAACCAAAACTTTGGGATGGGCAACTAATGCGCTGGCTATAGCAACGCGTTGTTGTTCTCCTCCGCTCAGGGTTGCAATGGTGCGATTTCTAAGGCTAGACAAGGACATTAAGTCCAAAACTTCTTCCACTCGCTTTCGCATTGTTTCGTTGGAAAGATTCAACGCCTCCATGCCAAAGACCAGTTCTTCTTCCACCGTATCTGCAACGAAGCCGTTGATGGGATTTTGTCCCACAATGCCAATCAAATGCGCTAGCCCGCCAGGCTTTACTTCTGCCGTTGATATTCCATCAACCTCAATACTTCCAGCCAAGATGCCGCCAGTGTGATGGGGGACAAGGCCATTAATGAGGCGCAGCAATGATGATTTACCAGAACCCGTTGGCCCGATGACAAGAACTAACTCGCCCTCTGTAATTTCAAGGGTAAGATTTTCAATCACTGTAGTCGTTGAGTTTGGATAGATAAGTGAAACGTTAGAAAACTTAATCATGAGAGACCCACAACTGTTAAGCCTGCAATAACTACAGCTAGATCCACTCGTGCCCATTTAATCGGGCGATACTTTGATCGCTTCTTGCTTATTCCATAACCACGTGAATCCATCGCAGCAGCTAAATCAAGGGATCTAGCTAAGGACTCTTCGAGCAATGGAATCGCAATGCGTCTAAATGCTTTAACCCCATGGGTTTTTTGACCACGCAGACGTTGCGCCATGCGTATGCGTGAAACTGCAGAGACCAATTGAGGAAGTACAGATGTTGCAATGACAACAGTTATTCCAAATTCATAGACATAGACCGGCAATACACGCAATAAACGGTGCGGACTAGTCAGAGATGCAGCTGCGCCAAAGACCACAAGGATTGCGCAGATGATGACCCCTTCAGATATCGATGAACTCAATCGCTCTAAGGTCACTGCGCCACCGATTCGAATACCGGGCATCCAACTAGGTAGTGGCAGACGGGGGATAGTGAAAAGGGTTGTTCCTGGAATAGGAACACCAATGAGCACACCAATGATCGCTCGAATTGAGATGATCCAGAGGGATAACTTCAACGTGGCATTAAAGGATCGTCCCCATGGGGCGTCATCTCGTTGCGTAAAGACAATCACTGACATAACACCCACTGCCGCGATGGCAAAGACTGGAGAGTTCACTCGGGCTATTGCAAAGGCAACGGCTCCCGAGAAAATCCACCACGTCAGTGGGTGAAATGAAAGTTTTTTCACTAAGGAATTACTTGGTC
The DNA here is from genome assembly GCA_026392775.1 of Actinomycetota bacterium. Next base: position 2,376 of record JAPLBK010000064.1, on the reverse strand, counting down.
TTAATCAGAGACTTCGGTGTTGGGATTTCAACACCGCACTCCTTTGCTGGGTAGCCACCAATGCCGCAGATCAAACCAGAGGAAGCAGCACGGATCTTTGTGACCTGTCCAAGAACATCAATTCCCTGTGAAGTTTTTGCTGTTCGCACACAGGTAGTGATTGTTTTTCTTGGTTTTTCACCTGTGGGTGCCCAAGCCTTTGATCCATACTCAATTACTAGTCCGATTCGCTTAGTGTCTTTGTCACCTTTAACACCAGCACAGATAGTTGCAAAGTTAGGTTTTACTGCTGGCGCAAGAGAAGGGATATCGTCAGCGCCAAATACAAAGGACCAACCTTCAACAGCGCCATCTGCGATATCAACTGTTGGTCCAGTCATGGCAGCAGTCCACTTTGTTGCACCTGGAGCTGCTTGGAAATAACCCCAGTAACGCCAGCCTTTGCTTTCGGCTTGTGATTGGGGGATAAAGAGAACTGATGTAGCTAGAATTAATATTGAAATAAGTAATGCTTTAATCTTCATTGCTGTGGGGCCTCTCGAATGTGAAAGAGTCTCACAGGGAGCAGTGCCGCGCGAATAAGAGATATGGAAAAGAAATCTCAAATACATGTGGACCACACCCCGCAAACCTCGGCGGGTGTTTGTCTAAAACCATCCATTAGGTAATCCGACTATACGGTTGCGGGTCAGCGTCGGAGTTTCACCGAACTTCCCCTAATGAAGGGCGTATTAAGTTGTGTGCGTAGGAAAGCACACTGTGATGGGGTTGGCAACACGGCGCGCGAGGTCTTAGAGTTGCCAGCATGGAATATCGTCGCCTTGGCAGTACTGGAATGTATGTATCTGAGATTTCTTATGGAAACTGGATCACTCACGGCTCTCAAGTTGAAGCTGACGCTGCAATCAAATGTGTAAAGACCGCACTTGATTGCGGGATCACCACTTTTGATACTGCCGATGTGTATGCAGGCACACGAGCTGAAAAGGTCCTAGGAAAAGCTCTCAAAGGTGTTCGACGTGAGTCATATGAGCTTTTCACTAAGGTCTATTGGCCAACAGGTTCTGGCAAAAACGATCGCGGGCTTTCACGCAAGCACATCATTGAATCTTGTAACGCATCACTTAAGCGTCTTCAAACAGATCACATTGATCTCTACCAAATGCACCGCTTTGATTTTGAAACACCGTTAGAGGAATCTCTGAGCGCATTCGATGATTTGATCCGAGCGGGAAAAGTTCACTACATCGGTTTTTCAGAGTGGACTGCAAGCCAAATCGCAGCTGCACTTAAGATTCAAGATGCCCGCGGTTATAACCGTTTTGTTTCAAGCCAACCTCAATACTCTGCGCTATGGCGTGTGATTGAAGCTGAAGTTGTTCCGCTTTCAGAAAAAGAAGGCATAGGCCAAATTGTCTGGTCGCCAATGGCTCAAGGTGTCTTAACTGGTAAGTATTTGCCAGGCAAGAAACCGCCTGCCGGCTCACGTGCTACCGATAAAAAGGGCGGCGCTGGAATGATTTCAAAGTGGATGAAAGATGATGTTTTAACTGCAGTTCAAAAGCTTAAGCCAATTGCAGATAAGGCTGGACTGACAATGTCTCAACTTTCAGTTGCCTGGGTTTTGCAAAATCCAAATGTTTCTAGTGCCATCGTTGGTGCAACAAAGCCATCTCAGGTGAAGGAAAATGTGAAGGCCGCCGGAGTTAAACTTGATGCAGAGACCATGAGAGCTATTGATAGCGCTTTAGGTAATCTGCCTGAAAAAGATCCAGCTCAAAACATCAGCCCAAATCCGAGAGCTTAATTAACTACATCGCCCACTTTGGTTTGTGGGTGAGGAGCACGCAAGCGACGCATCTGTGTTGAGCGAAGCCATGCATACATTCCCAAGCCCTTTGTGTTAGATGATGGATGCTTGGCGTGGACCGAGCGTTTGATTTTTCTACCTAAGAAAATGCCGTCAACAACTGCGGCCAGCAGAACGGCATACATCAGGGCGATAGCTGTGAATTGAACTGCTGGAATCTGAATCAAAGTTAGAACCAAAACTATGAAAATAATAGGTAGGAAATACTCACCGATAGAACGGCGAGCATCTACGTAGTTGCGAACAAAGCGACGCTCTGGTCCACGATCTCGAAGTGGCAACGCGCCTTCTTCACCACGCAAATATGCAGCACGCGAGCTCACGCGATCTTGCCTGGAGGCCAACTTCTGGGCACGTTTTTGCTCTTTAGTCACAACAGGGGACAGGGATGAAACCTTCACCTTTGCCTGGGCATCTTTGCGCTTTGGGGTTGGACGGCCTTTGCCAGTTGATTCAGTAGTCATAGGAGCAACTATAGAAGGCACGAGCAAAACCACAAATATTCA
>JAPLBK010000165.1 GCA_026392775.1 Actinomycetota bacterium | reverse complement strand
AGCATATTGAGCAGGCCTTAGTCGGAGTGGCCCTAAAAGATCGCTGCCAGGGCCATGAAAATGACCCAAAAGAGCCTGGTTTACTCGCACGCCTCTTTGGTGGCAAAAAGTAGCCAAAAACCGCTATTTACACGGAAGCGTAATCAATTCGTTACCTCTAAGCCCTTTCAGTTAAGTGGTATGACCTCTAAGTTGAGCCAGTTACCAGGTATTGCACCCTTCAAAACCTGATGACCCTTCGAAAGGCTCAACTCTAGAGAAAAGGAAAATAATGTCAGATGTAAACAATGGCATTTCCCGTCGTTCAGTACTAAAGGGTGCTGCAATCGGTGGAGCTGGACTAGTTGCTGGTGGATCACTTCTTGCTGGTTGCGGAAAGAAGAAAGTCACCGGAGATGTTCACTACACAATTCGTGGAAATCTAAGTGATGCTGGTGCAAAGATTAATATCGCAGTTAACGATGCTTACACAAAGAAGACTGGCAACAAAGTTATTTCACAGGCAGTTAACTCAGATGACTTCCAAAATAACTTCGTGCAAATTATGCAAGGAACACCAGATGATGCATTTGGTTGGATGGCCGGATGGCGTACTAATTCACGTGCTGATGCTGGACTTCTAGCTGATGTTTCAGATCAGGTAAAGGCGCTTGGAAGTTCACTTTCAGCTGCTGCAGTTCAAGGTGCAACAAATCCTGCAGATGGTAAGCAGTACATTGTTCCTACAACTTATTACCCTTGGGGACTTCACTACCGTAAGTCAACAATGACTGAGCTAGGACTTAACCCAGAGAGCATTGCAACATGGGATGACCTCATCAAACTCTGTGAAGCAACACAGAAGAAGGGTCTAGTTGGTTACGCACTTGGCGACAAGGGCGGCTGGGAAGCAATGGGAACTTTTGATATTCTCAACATGCGTCTTAACGGCTACCAATTCCACATTGACTTGCTTAACGGCAAAGAGAAGTGGACTGATGCCAAGGTTGTAGAAGTCTTCAATCACATGGGCCAATTAGCTCCATACATGAATAAGAACGTTCTTGATATCTCATGGGATGGCATGCGCGATCTTCTACTACAGAAGAAGTGCGGCGCCATGATGATGGGTTCATGGTTTGCTACAGACTTTAAGGCTAAGTCACAAGAAGACTATGACGATCTATGGATCGTCCCATTCCCAGAAATCAATCCAGAGCACGGTATTGACTCAATCGATGCACCACTTGACGGTATTTCAGTTGCTGCAAATGGTAAAAACGTCGAAGGTGGAGCAGACCTTGCACAGTTCTGGGGATCAAAGGAAGGTATTGATGCAGCAGTTGCCGCTGGAGATACAAATATCTATATCTCAAGCGATTTCGATACAACTTCTTATGATGCATTCAACAAGCAGAAGCTTGCAGTTCTTGGCGCAGCTAAGAACATCGGCTTCTTCTTAGACCGCGATACTCGTGGTGACTTTGCTGGTCCAGTTGTTGGTCCAGCAATCCAGAGTTTCCTTAAGAATCCAAAAGATCTCACAAAGATTCTTGATAGCACTCAAGCACAATGGGATGCACTACCTGCACTCTAATTCGTTAAATTTAACGATTTAGACTAAGGTAAAGAAATGAAAACGGCGGCTGTGAACAAAAATGTTCGCAGCCGCCGTTCCCTTTCCCGCAATGATCGGTTTACTCTCAGCGCATTCGTAGGTATTCCCACTTTGTTACAGATAGTTTTCTTATGGGCACCTACACTTATCACAATCGTTCTTTCTTTTACTTACTGGAACGGCATTAATGTCAGTGACATTAAATGGGCAGGTCTTGCAAACTATAAAAACATATTTTTCGGTTCACCAGTGTTCTATGATGCGCTAAAGAACAACGTCGTCTGGTTACTGTGGTTCACATTCCTTGCGACACCACTTGGAATTTTGTTAGCTTATCAATTTGATCGCAAAATTAAGGGTCACCAGATTTATGAAACTATTTTCTATATCCCTGTAGTTCTTTCCCTAGCTATTATCGGAATTATCTGGAACTTCATGCTCCAGCCTGGTGGCTTTATACAAGGCGTGATGGGTAGAGATATTGGAAATGCACTTTCTATCTGGGGTAATTACGACATCAATAGCTATGTGATTATGGCTATAGCCTCTTGGCGCCATATCGGTTACATCATGTTGCTTTATTTAGCTGGCTTAAAAGCCTTTGATTCATCGCTTCGCGAGGCATCTGCAATCGATGGCGCGACAGAGTGGCAGACTTTTAGAAAGATAATTTTTCCTACGATGCGCCCGGTCAATGTCATCATTCTGGTGATAACAATTATCGATTCTCTGCGTGCTTTTGACCTTGTTTACATTATTTACGGCACCTCAACAGCCTGGCCATTACTCAATATTTTAGCCTTCCAGAACTTTGCCGGACAGGGTATTTCAATGAAGGGTGCAGCTTATTCAGTTATTGCCCTTGTGCTCTGCGTTGTGCCAATCCTTGTTTATCTGCGCAACGTCTTTAAGGAGGATCTCCAGTGAGTGCGACAATTGTCCAAGATAAAGAGTATAAGAATAAGCAAAAGGTCAAAGATAACTTCATCTCTGCCATCATCGGCTTCTTCGCTTTTGTTTGGATCTTTCCAATCCTTTGGACCCTGTGGACTTCACTTCGTCCATATAACGACATTATTTCCTACGGTGTTTTTTCTTGGCCACGCCATTTAAACCTAGATAACTACTTCCAAGCTTTTCGAGTCATGGGTCTAACGAAATACTTCTTGAATACTCTCTATGTGATGGTACCTAGTGTTATTTTGATCTTATTCTTAGGCTCACTCATTGCCTTCGTTGTATCACGCTACTCTTTTAGATTTAATCTCACTCTTCTACTTTTCTTTACTGCTGGCAATATGTTGCCAACTATTGCAACATATATTCCAGTTTTCTGGCTATACATCAAAATTGGTGATCTTTTTGGAAACCGTTCATTACTCTATAACAACTATTTTGGCATCATTCTTATCCACGTTGCATTCCAGGTCGGTTTTGCTACCTTCGTTCTCTCTTCATACATGAAGACTGTTCCAAAGGAAATTTCAGAGTCAGCGATTCTTGATGGCTGTTCAGTATTTAGGCATTATTGGGACGTTATGTTGCCATTGCTTCGCCCACCTCTAGCAGCCCTGGGTGTGTTAATGAGTTGCTGGATTTACAACGACTTCTTCTGGGCGCTGATTTTGATGTCTCAGGATTCCAAGCGACCAGTGACTTCTGCACTGCGCCAACTGCAGGGACAGTATGTAACAGACTTTAATTTACTTGCCGCAGGTGCCAGCATTGTCGCTGCGCCAACGATTATTTTGTTCCTTGTATTGCGCAAGCAGTTTGTTTCAGGCTTAACTCTAGGCTCAACTAAGGGATAAAAAAATGAAGGCAATGCAAATCACCGCATTTGGCGGTCCAGAATCCATGCACTTAGTTGATCTAGCCGAACCAGTTCCTGGTCCTGGACAAGAGTTAATAGAAGTAACGTCTATCGGAATTAACTATGCCGACACTCACCAAACAGAAAACTCTTATCTTTCTCCACAAAAACTTCCTCTTATTCCTGGTATTGAAGTTGTTGGAATTGCTAATGGTCGCCGTGTTCTAGCACCTGTTGATGGTGGGGGATATTCGCAAAAAGCTCTTGCCCACTCAGCTGCAATGATTGAAATTCCAGTTAGCGTCAGTGATGAACAAGCACTGTGTATGTTGGTGCAAGGTTCAACTGCTTGGCACATCTTAAAAACTGTTGGCCACCTACAAAAAGGTGAAAGCGTAGTTATCCATGCAGCAGCTGGTGGCGTTGGAACTATAGCAATTCAATTAGCAAAGATGTGGGGAGGAAAGGTAATTGCAGTTGCCTCTAGTGAAAGCAAACGAGCACTTGCTAAATCACTTGGTGCAGATGTTGTAATTGATGCAGATCAAGACAAACTTAAGGATGCGATTCTTGAGGCTAATGGTGGCAAGCCCGTTAACTTAGTTCTTGAAATGGTTGGCGGTAAAACTTTTGATGTCAGCCTTGATGTGTTGGCACCATTTTGTCGCTTAGTTACTTTTGGTATGGCATCTAGAACTGCGCCAACATCCATTCATCCAGGTGTATTAATGGGTGGATCAAAGACAATTACGGGTTTTTGGTTGGCACATTGCTTTGGTAAGAAAGAACTTCTTAACGATGTAATCACTGAACTATTTTCATTAGTAGTTGAAGGAAAATTAAAGCCAGTAATCGGTGCAACATTTGGCTTAAGTCAGGCCACTGCTGCTCACCAATCAATGTTGGCCCGCGAAACAACTGGCAAAATCACGCTAAATCCAGCCCTATAAATAGGTCATTTTTCCAAAGTAGTTAATTGCCTGTACGCTTACGCATTCGACCTAGCCCCCCTAGCTCAGTTGGTAGAGCGTTTCCATGGTAAGGAAAAGGTCACCGGTCCGATTCCGGTGGGGGGCTCGAAAGACCTCTTCACCAAATGAAGATCTTTTAACAAGCACAACCCTTGGCGGGGTAGCTCAGCTTGGTAGAGCAAGCGGCTCATAATCGCTGTGTCGTGGGTTCAAATCCCGCCTCCGCTACTAGTTCCACACGCGTGAATTTCGCGCATCGAGAAGGCTCGGGTAACCTGAGCCCCTCGATAACCAATAAAGGAGTAAGACCATGGCAAGCAAGAGCGCGGACGTACGTCCAAAGATCACCATGGCATGCGTTGATTGCAAAGAGCGCAACTACATTACAAAGAAGAACCGCCGCAACGATCCAGACCGCATGGAACTTAAGAAGTTCTGTCCACGTTGCAAGTCTTCAACACTTCACCGCGAAACCCGCTAATGCTCAACCCCGATTCGGTCGGGAGTACCTTCGCGGGTACAGATTCAGTAACCCTTTCTCAATCTGAAATCGATGCCTTCTGCGCTGTCATCGGCGAAAGCAATACAACAATCGCACCACCAACATTTACCATCCGGATCACGCTGACTCAATTTGAAGAAATCCTGACACGTCCTGAAATCGGTCTTGATTGGTCTCGCTTAGTTCATGGCGATCAGAAGTTTGAAATTTTCTCACCTGTTAAAGCCGGCGATAACCTCACATGCGCTGCAACGATTGAAAGCTATCGCGTAGCTGCTGGAAATGAAATCGTCTCTGTGCGCTCAGATTTACATCGCGATGGCAAGCTCGTTATCTCCGCCTGGTCCACATTGGTGGTGCGCGCATGATTGAAGTGGGCACAGTATTGGATGAGAAAGTTTTCTATATCGATCGTGCTCTGCTTAAGGCAGCACGCTTTATTAAGCCTGTGATTGTTCCTGCTGGTGAAAAAGTAGATCTCACAGTCACTGCAACCGTTGCCGAAATTGCGGATGGAAAGATTTCACTTTCTTTAAGTGCAACATCTGCAGGTGTGAAAGTCCTAGGAATGGCAAAAGCGGTAGTAATCAAGTGAGTGCACCAGATTCAGTTCACGAGTTAGCAAAGGCTCGCCTTGTAGCTCGCGCCGAGAAGAACTTCGCTCTCTCTGATCAATTACGTGATGAGATTGCAGCTCAAGGATTTGAAGTAGTCGATAGTGCTGGGGGATATGAACTTCGCCCCAAGAAGCGCTTTTCTACCTATGAATCAACGCGCGATATCCGCCCAATTAATTCAGGTAAATTTGAGATCACCGTTGCAATGATTATTGACGGCTTCCAAGAAGATGCCGTTGTGACAATTAAAACCATTAAAGAACATAGCCAATGCGCGATTGCAATCTTGGTAGTCGGTGACCCAGGAGTTTTAGTTAACGAACTTGATTCACGCACATCCTTAGTTCAACTCACAGAAGACTTTGGATGGGGAGAAAGTGCCAACGCACTCCTTCGTAACGTCACAAGTGAATTCATTGTGATTATGGATCCCTCTACTCGCTTTATGGGCGATGCCATCACTCCAGTTCTTGCAGAACTCAAGAAACGTGAATTTGTGGCAGTTGGATGGCGCGGAGGGCTTATCAATCTTGAAGATGAATGGCGCAGCGTTGACGATAAGGGAGCTGGCGAAGTCGATGTTCTCTTTAGCTACTTCCTTGCCATGCATCGTGAGGATGCACTGACAGCGCGCGGATTTAGTAATCGCGCGCTCTATTACCGCAATGCAGATATTGAATTCTCGCTCAACCTTCGCCATTCCAATGGCCGTTTACTACAGATGGATTTACCACTGGAGCAAGATCGCCATCACGGTTATCACGATACTGACCCTGAATATCGCGATGCTCAATCGAAGAAGAATTACGACCGCATCCTCGAGCGCTTTAGAGGCAAGACTGCAATATTGAGTCCACGCAGGTAGCCTTAGAACATGGCTGACCTTCGCGATTACACATCTTTGCGTGTGGGCGGACCTGCCAAGAAGTTTGTTGAAGTGGGCATAGAAGCAGAAATCATTGCAGCGATTGAGGCTGCAGGTGACACCCCGATTCTCATCATCGGGGGAGGCACAAATATCCTCGTTGCAGATAGTGGGTTTGAAGGAACAGTTATTCGTATTAATAGCCACTCAATGCAATCTGAAGTTGATGCATGCAGCGGTGCAACACTGACAATTGGCGCAGGTGAGAACTGGGATGAATTCGTTGCAGTAACACTTGATCGTGGCTTTGCAGGTCTTGAAACTTTGAGCGGAATTCCTGGCACAGTGGGTGCTGCACCGATTCAAAATATCGGTGCCTATGGCCATGAAGTTGCTGAGTTCATTACTCGCGTGCGCACATATGACCGCCAAGCAAAAGGCTTAAAGACTTTCACAAACTCTGAATGTGAATTCTCCTATCGCAATTCACACTTTAAATCCCACCCTGGTCGCTATGTAGTTTTGGATGTGCAATTTAATCTGCGCCAAGGTGAGATGACTACTGCTATTACCTATGCAGAACTTGCAAAGCAGTTAGGTATTGAAGTGGGCGAGAAGGCACCTATTGATGCAACGCGTAAGGCAGTTCTTGAACTGCGTGGTGCTAAAGGAATGCTTCTTAATCCCAGCGATCGTGACTCATGGTCTGCAGGATCTTTCTTTACCAACCCCATCGTCTCTAAAGAGATTGCAGCAAAGTTGCCTGAAGGTGCACCTCAGTGGCCCACATCAGATGGCATGGTCAAGACAAGTGCTGC
>JAPLBK010000033.1 GCA_026392775.1 Actinomycetota bacterium | reverse complement strand
TAAAGGTGACACAGGTACAGCAGGTACAAATGGAACAAATGGAAGTAAAGGTGATACTGGGTTAACAGGTGCCACAGGATCACAAGGAGTTAAGGGAGATACTGGGTTAACAGGAAGCTCTGGTGCTACTGGAGGAACCGGCGCTACGGGTAGTGCGGGGGCTGCGGGGATTTCTAGTGCACAGTGGGTCTTGCTACCTTCAAAAGCGTTGGTAACAACTTCTGCTGGAAGAAATATTGAAATTGTCTCAACTTTCACCCTAAGTGCAAATACAAATTATCTCTTCGAGGTGATGGTTAACGGACTCGTTCCAGCAGGCAATACGGAACCCTTATATATAGGAGCAGCCATTGATTTATGTATAGGTGGAGTTTGCACCCCTATAGACAATCAATATTCGATGATTAGCAATTCTGAGAGTTATGCAAATAGCATCAACTCAAAGCACTTTGGAATTCGAATAATGGGCGCATACGCTAATCTGACTGATACTCCGGTGTTTGAAGTCCATATCTTTATTCAGACTGCATCGACTACTTTAACTTCAATTTCCTTTAGCGGTGCCGCCCTAATAACTAAAGTCGGTTCCATCGGATAATTACGTGGAGCGGGTGACCGGGATCGAACCGGCATGGCCAGCTTGGAAGGCTGGGGCTCTACCATTGAGCTACACCCGCATGTGGTGCGTAGGGCTAAAGGTACTGGGTCGGTAAGAGATGAGTGAAATCTCCTCTAGACTCTCGCTTTGCGCCTCGGGGCGTAGCGTAGTGGCTAGCGCGCCTGCTTTGGGAGCAGGAGATCGGGAGTTCGAATCTCCCCGCCCCGACCAGTTCCTTTTAACTTGTTAGCTCACTGAGGAGTATTTGTGAAAAGCACCATCGAGACACTTTCCCCAACTCGCGTTCGCCTCGATATTGAAGTTGCTTACAGTGAAATGACTACACACGTTGCCGATGCTTATAAGAAGGTAGCAACACAAGTAAACATTCCTGGTTTTCGCAAAGGCAAAGTACCTGCATCAATGATAGATCAGCGCGTGGGCCGTGGAACTGTTCTCGATGAGGCCATCAACGCAGCTCTTCCAGATTTCTATGGCCAAGCAGCTCGTGAACACACAGTTGCTGTCATCGGACGTCCAGTAGTTGATGTCAAAGAGTTTGTTGATAACGAGAAGCTTGTTTTCACTGTTGAGGTAGATGTGCGCCCAGAAGTAATTTTGCCTGATTTCTCAAAGATTACTGTTGAAGTTGATGATGTTGCTGTGGCTGATGCAGATATTGATGAACAGGTGCAATCTTTGCGCACACGCTTTGGAACTCTCACAACAGTTGAGCGCGCAGTTGCTAACGGCGACTTTGCAACCCTAGATATGAATGCCTTTATCAACGGTGAAAGCGTTGAAGGTGGACAGGCAAATGATCTTTCATATGAAGTTGGTTCAGACAAGATGATTGCCGGTCTTGATGAGATTTTGATAGGTATGGTTGTTGGCGATACCAAGCGCTTTGAGACTGAGCTTGTTGGTCAGCAAGAGGGTGAAAAGGGTGAAGTAGAGGCAACAGTGAAGGCTGTGAAAGAGCGCGAGCTTCCACCTGTTGATGATGCTTTTGCAAAGCTTGCCTCAGAGTTTGATACTTTGGCCGAGCTTCGTGAAGATTTCCGCGAGCGCTTAGGCCGCGTGAAGAAGATGGAACAAGGAACACAGGCACGCGATCGCCTGGTTGAAAAACTACTTGCAGATCTAGATATTCCAGTCCCAGATGCCCTAGTTGAACTAGAAGTAAATGATCACCTAGAGGGTGAAGGACGCTCAGAAGATGCTGCCCACCGTGCTGAAGTTGATGGTGAAGTCCGTGCATCACTCAAATCTGATTTCCTACTCGATGCAATCGTTCAAAGTGAAGATGTTCAGGTCACTGAGATTGAACTCACTGAGTACTTAGTTCGCACATCTCAGCGCTATGGAATGGCTCCTCAGCAATTTGCTGAAGAGCTACAAAAAGCTGGCCAGATTTCACAGTTGGTTGCAGAAGTAACACGTGCAAAGGCGTTGGCATCAGTGCTTGGTCGTATTACGGTTAAAGATGCATCAGGTGGCGTCATTGATCTAGAAGCCCTGCGCCCACAGCCAACTCCTGCTGATTTAGTCGAAGAGGCTTAAAGGTCTTTAGCCCTAAGCGAACATCGCCCACCTCACGCTCCTTTTTGCCGATATTGGGAAGCATTTAGTGCGCAACATTGTTAAGGTCACTACAGGTAATACATTGCAACGAGGAGGAATACTCACGTGGATTTAGATAGCAAAATGAAGGACCAGATTTACAACCGCTTGCTTGAAGAGCGCATTGTTTTCTTGTCAGGTGAAGTCCGCGATGAGATGGCCAACATGGTCTGTGCTCAACTACTTCTTCTATCCTCTTTGGATCCCAAGAAAGATATTTTCTTATACATCAACTCTCCGGGCGGATCTGTAACTGCAGGTATGGCTGTCTATGACACCATGGAGTTGATTCCAAATGATGTTGCCACCGTTACCTTTGGAATGGCTGCATCAATGGGTCAGTTCCTTCTCACATCAGGTACAAAGGGAAAGCGTTATGCAACTAATAGCTCTCGTATCTTGATGCACCAGCCACTGGGTGGAATTGGTGGAACAGCCATTGATATTCGTATTCAAGCTGAACAGATGGCGATTACAAAGCAAACTCTTTCAGAGCTCAATGCTTTGCACACTGGTCAGACTCTCGAAAAGATTCTTGCAGACTCAGATCGCGATAACTGGTTTAACGCCGGTGATGCAAAGGATTACGGCTTTGTAGATCATGTAGTTACTTCATTGGGACAAATCACAGGAGGGAAAGCGTAATGACATTTCAAGAGATTAATTCACGCTATGTTCTTCCAACTGTTGAAGAAAAAACTGCATATGGATACAAGCGTCAAGATCCATATACAAAGCTATTTGAAGAGCGCATCATTTTCATGGGTCAGCCCATCGATGACACAGTTGCAAACGATGTAATGGCCCAGCTATTGACTCTGGAATCTATGGATCCAGATCGCGACATCATGATCTACATCAACTCACCTGGTGGATCTTTCACTGCCCTCACTGCTATCTATGACACTATGCAGTTTGTTCGCCCAGACATCAGCACCATTTGCTTGGGTCAAGCAGCATCTGCTGCCGCAGTCATTCTTGCGGGAGGTGCAAAAGGAAAGCGTTACGCTCTTGAACACTCACGTATCTTGATTCACCAACCTTCATCAGAGGGTGGTGGTCAGGCATCTGATATCGAAATTCAAGCTCGCGAAATCGATCGAATCACTCGCCTGCAAGAAGATCTGTTATCACGCCACGTTGTGAAGTCATCTGAGGAGATTCGCAAAGATATCGAGCGCGACAAGATTCTCACAGCGGCAGAAGCTGTTGAGTACGGAATCATCGATCAGGTATTGGCATCACGTAAGGCCAAGCCAACTAAGTAATCTTTCTATGAAACTATTTGAGGCGGGCTCCCTTTGCTCTTATGAGGGATACCGTCTCTTTTGGATTAGCAATACTAATTTTCTTCGTTGTCGGACTACATTTGCTATTAATTATTCTCAGGGCGAACAGAGATAAGCGTAAAAGGGCCCACATAAAACCACTAAAGAATCTAAAATTTAGCCATGACCAGAATCGGTGAAACAAGTGACTTGCTCAAGTGTTCCTTCTGTGGAAAAACTCAGAAGCAAGTTAAAAAACTCATTGCCGGACCTGGCGTCTATATCTGCGATGAATGTATTGAACTGTGTAATGAGATCATCGTTGAAGAGCTATCCGAGGCATCATCCCTTGGACTTGCAGAACTTCCTAAGCCACAAGAGATCTTTGAGTTCCTCGATCAATATGTCATCGGACAAGACCGTGCGAAGAAGTCACTGTCAGTTGCGGTGTATAACCATTACAAGCGCGTGCAAAGTGGTAACCGTGAAGATCAAGTCGAATTAGCTAAATCAAATATCTTACTTCTAGGCCCAACTGGTTGTGGTAAGACTCTGATGGCGCAAACTCTTGCACGCATGCTCAATGTCCCTTTTGCCATCGCTGATGCAACTGCGTTAACAGAGGCTGGCTATGTGGGTGAAGATGTTGAAAACATTTTGCTCAAGCTCCTGCAAGCTGCTGATTACGATGTTAAGAGGGCAGAAACTGGAATTATCTATATCGATGAAATCGATAAGGTTGCTCGTAAATCTGAGAATCCCTCAATTACTCGAGATGTTTCTGGTGAAGGTGTTCAGCAGGCGTTATTAAAGATTCTTGAAGGAACTGTTGCTTCTGTGCCACCACAAGGTGGTCGCAAGCACCCACACCAAGAGTTCATTCAAATCGACACAACAAACGTTCTCTTTATTGTTGGCGGCGCATTTTCTGGATTAGAGAAGATCATTGAAAGCCGTGTTGGTAAATCAGGCGTGGGCTTTAATGCCACTTTGCAGGATGCAAATGATAAAAACCGTAAGGATATTTTTGCTGATGTTATGCCTGAGGATCTTTTGAAGTTCGGAATGATCCCGGAGTTCATTGGCCGCTTGCCAGTTCTCACAAGTGTTGAGAACTTAGACAAAGAAGCGCTTATGCAGATTTTAACCGTGCCTAAGAACGCACTTGTAAAGCAGTACCAACGCCTCTTTGATCTAGATAACGTTGAACTTGAATTTGAATCTGAGGCCTTAGATGCCATTGCAGATCTTGCATTGGTTCGTGGAACTGGCGCTCGTGGCCTTCGTGCAATCATGGAATCAACGCTTTTGAGTGTGATGTATGACGTTCCTAGCCGTGGCGATGTAGCCAAAGTCATTGTGAACAAAGAGTGCATCAAAAATGGGGCGCAACCGCAATTTATTAAACGAACTGGTGATATTCCAAAGCGCTCACGCGTAGTAAAAGGTCAAGAGGAGAAGAGCGCGTAATCTAGACTGCTCCTTATGTCCGGCGACCTAGCTTCCAGTTTTTCACCAGCTGATATCGAAGCAACCCTGTATCAAAAGTGGGTCAGTGCTGGTTACTTCACGGCAGAGGCATCATCTAGCAAACCTGCTTTCTCAATTGTTTTGCCACCGCCGAATGTGACAGGTGTTTTACATATTGGTCACGCACTCGATCAAACACTTCAAGATTGTTTATCTCGCATGAAGCGCATGAAAGGTTTTGAAGTTTTATGGCTTCCTGGAATGGACCATGCAGGGATTGCAACACAAAACGTTGTTGAAAAGCAGTTAGCTACAGATGGCAAATCTCGTCATGATTTAGGGCGCGAAGAGTTTGTTAAGAAAGTTTGGGAGTGGAAGGCTGAATCGGGCGGTGCAATCCTTGAGCAGATGAAGCGCCTTGGTTCATCAGTTGATTGGTCACGTGAGCGCTTCACAATGGATGAAGCGATGTCTAACTCTGTACTCACTTTATTTAAGAAGATGCATGATGCGGGCTTGATTTATCGCGCAGAGCGAATCATTAACTGGTGTCCTCGTTGCTTAACTGCTCTTTCAGATATTGAAGTTGAACACCAGGATGATTCAGGTGAGTTTGTTTCAGTACGTTATGGTGAAGGCGAACAAAGCATCACCGTTGCAACAACTCGTCCAGAGACGATGATGGGTGATGGCGCAGTTGCCGTGCACCCAGATGATCCACGCTATAAGCACATGGTTGGCACATCAGTGTTGCTCCCACTTGTTAACCGCATGATTCCAATCATTGCCGATGAGTTAGTTGATCCTGATTTTGGAACGGGCGCAGTGAAAGTAACTGCAGCCCATGATCCCAATGACTTTGAGATGGCCGTTCGCCATAACGTTCCATTCGTTGTGATCATGAATGAGCACGGTGTCATGGATGGCACTGGCACAGAGTTTGATGGCATGGATCGCTTTGAAGCACGTGTGGCTGTGGTTGAAAAACTACGCTCCATGGGACGCATCGTTGCTGAAAAGCGACCATACATTCACGCAGTGGGGCACTGCTCACGCTGTGAGATAACTATTGAACCCCGTTTATCTAAGCAGTGGTTTGTAAAGGTTGCACCACTTGCCAAAGCTTCAGCTGATGCTGTGCGCAAAGGTTTGGTAACAATTGAACCTAAAGAGTTAGAGCCACGTTATTTTGATTGGGTAGATAACATGCATGACTGGTGTATTTCTCGCCAGTTATGGTGGGGTCACCGCATTCCTGTTTGGTATGGACCAGATGATGAAGTTGTAGTTGTTGGTCCAGGTGAATCAGCACCTGCCGGTTACACGCAAGATCCAGATGTTTTAGATACCTGGTTCTCTTCCGGACAATGGGCTTTTTCAACATTTGGTTGGCCAGAAAAGAGCGCTGATTTAGCTAAGTTCTATCCCACTTCAGTTCTAGTAACTGGCTATGACATTTTGTTCTTCTGGGTAGTGCGCATGATGATGATGAGTACTTTTGCGATGGATGGTGTTCCACCATTTAAAACAATCATGCTGCATGGTTTAGTGCGCGATCAATTCGGCAAAAAGATGTCAAAGAGCCGTGGAAATGTTATTGATCCCATTGAGTTTATGGATAAATACGGCGCAGATGCTCTGCGCTTTACATTGGCCCGTGGTGCTAACCCAGGCACAGATCAAGCACTTGCTGAAGATTGGATTGGTGGCTCACGCAACTTTGCTACCAAACTCTGGAACGCCACACGCTTTGCCATGATGAATGGAGCAACTGTTGCGGGAGAGCTTCCAGCTGTCGATTCACTGAACGCTATTGATAAGTGGATTCTTAGCCGTTTGTCAGAAACAATCTCTGAAGTTGATTCTCTACTTGAAAAATATGAGTTTGCTCGTGCATGTGAGATTTTGTATCACTTTGCTTGGGATGATCTTTGTGACTGGTACTTAGAGCTCTCTAAGGAAACCTTTGCTGGAGATAATTCAGCTAAGACCAAGCGCGTTCTCGGCCATGTTCTTGATCAACTCTTGCGCCTTTTGCACCCAGTAATGCCATTTATTACTGAGCAACTATGGACGACATTAACTGGGGCTGAGTCTCTCGTTATTGCTTCCTGGCCTGTGGCAGATTCCGCACACGTTGATAAAGATTCAGAGAAGCTAGTTACGCAGATGCAAGAGATTATTACCGATGTTCGTAGGTTTAGAAATGATCAAGGAATTAAGACTTCGCTCAAGATTCCTGCCAGATTTGTGGCCAAGGGTGCAATCGCAGATTATGCAAGTGCTATGGCCTTTGTTTTGCGTCTTGAGCTAGGTGAGATTGTGCCAAGTGCAAAGGTTGAAATAGGTTCAATTAAAGTGGAGTTTGACTTAACTGGCTCTATTGATGTTGATGCCGAGCGCGCACGCTTAGAGAAAGATTTAGCTGTAGCGATAAAGGATAAGCAAACTGCCGAAGTTAAACTCAACAATGATGGTTTCATGGCTAAGGCACCAGAAGAGGTTGTTGTTGAAATCCGTGAACGTCTTGCTAAAACTAGTTCTGACATCGAACGAATCACTTCCCAGCTTGGTGCGCTCCCCAAAGCATGATTATTTCTCCTGATGATCAAGAGCGTGTTGACGCTATTGAGCAAGCGCTACTAGCGCGCTGGCCAGAAGTTAGAATTGATCCAACAACGGAGCGCATCGCGGCCCTCATGGATATTTTAGGTTCCCCGCAACTGACCTATCCAACAATTCATGTGGGTGGGACAAATGGAAAGACCACCACAACAAGAATGATTGATTCTTTGCTCTTTGCCCATGGTTTGCGCACTGGTCGCTTTACTAGTCCACATCTTGAAACCTATCGTGAGCGCATTGCTATTAATGGCGAACCTATTGATCCCAAAGATTTAATCTTTGCTTATAACGATATTGCTGCTTATTTAGATTTGATGGATGAAAAGTTTGAACATCCCATCTCTTTCTTTGAAGCTATTACAGCACTTGGCTTTGTTGCCTTTGCTGAGCACCCTGTAGATGTTGGTGTTATTGAAGTTGGCATGGGTGGGCAGTGGGATGCAACCAATGTTGTTGATGCTGATGTCTCAGTAATTATGCCAATTGGCCTTGATCACATGGAATATCTAGGAAATACGCTCCATGAAATCGCTGCAACTAAGGCTGGGATCATTAAAGAAGGTGGCTTTATAGTCTTAGCTCAACAGGAGCCAGAGGCAGCTAAAGAGTTAATCAGAAAAGCTGCAGAGGTTGGCGCAGATGTTGTGCGAGAAGGAGTTGAGTATTCCGTTGCCTCAAGAGCCATTGCAGTTGGAGGACAGCTCTTAACTATTCAAGGTTTGCACGATACATACGATGAAATCTTTCTGCCACTACATGGCAAGCACCAAGCAGCAAACGCTGCAAGTGCCTTAGTTGCCGTTGAAGCCTTCTTTGGTGATCAACCCCTAGATATTGAAGCGGTGCGTGCAGGTTTTGCTGCAGTGACTTCACCTGGTCGTTGTGAGGTTGTACACCGTGATCCGACAGTGATTTTAGATGCCGCACACAATCCCCATGGTGCTAAAGCCCTAGCCCAGACGCTTAAGAGCGAATTTAACTTTGATGAGATTGTGGCCGTTGTGGGTGTATTTGGCGATAAAGACGCCCTTGGAATATTGCAAGAGCTAGAGCCAGTTGTTGATCATGTCATCGTGACTCAAAGTTCTTCATCGAGGGCCATGTCATCTTCGGATTTAGAGAAGCTAGCAACTAGAGTTTTTGGCAATGATCGTGCCTTTGAAGTCAAAGATTTATACTTAGCCCTTGATCGGGCCGTGGGGGATGCTAATAGACCGTTGAGTGAAGACACTGTTGGGATTATTGTGACGGGCTCGGTTGTTACAGTGGGAGAATCCAGAACCTATATGAGAAAGAAGTTTGCCAAATGAAAGTTTTAGGAGCAACTGTTCTTGTCATGGAGAGCTTGAGTTTAGGTTTTGCGATTTTGCTTGCAACTAAAGATCAACCGACGTCGGCCTTAATCTATGGCTCAGTAATTTCGCTTCTTCTCTTTCTAAACGCCGGCATTCTCAAGCGACGTTCCGGTTTATATATCGGCTCGGTTTTGCAGATTTTCATGATCAGTTTCGGCTTTTTCGTCCCATCCTTTTTTATCATTGGGGTGATTTTCCTAGGACTATGGGCCGCAGCCATCATTGTGGGCCGCAAGGGAGAAGCTGCGCGTGCGACTCTGGTGGCACAGGCAGAGGAAAAGGCCTAATAGACTAGGCGGGTGAGTACTGAGAAAACCCTAATCCTGGTTAAGCCAGACGGAGTCCGTCGTGGTTTGGTGGGCGAAGTTATTTCTCGTGTTGAAACAAAGGGATATTCCATAGAAGCGTTACGTTTACTTAACGCTGATCGCGCATTACTTGAACAACACTATGTCGAACATATTGGTAAGCCGTTTTATGAGCCACTCGTTGAGTTCATGATGTCAGGACCAATCGTTGCAATGGTTGCTTCAGGTAATCGTGTAATCGAGGGATTTCGTTCCTTAGCTGGAGTTACTGATCCAACAGTTGCAGCACCCGGAACAATCCGTGGTGACTTAGCTGGCGATCAAGGCACCAAAGTAGTTCAGAATATTGTGCACGGCTCAGATTCACCTGAATCAGCTGCGCGCGAGATTCAAATTTTCTTCCCTAGATAATCAAGGAGTACAAAAGTATGAGTGCACAGAGCAGAATGTCTTTCATCGGTCGTGATATGGCCGTTGACCTTGGAACTGCAAACACCCTTGTTTACGTTCGCGGACGTGGAATTGTTTTGAATGAGCCATCTGTTGTTGCCGTCAATCAAGATACTGGTGGGATTTTAGCCGTTGGTCTTGAGGCCAAGAAGATGATTGGCCGTACTCCAGGAAATATCGTCGCCATTCGCCCACTAAAAGATGGTGTGATTGCAGACTTTGAGACAACTGAGCGCATGCTGCGTTACTTTATCCAAAAGGTGCACCGTCGCCGTTACTTAGCTAAGCCTCGTATTGTGGTGTGCGTTCCATCAGGCATTACTGGTGTTGAACAGCGCGCAGTAAAGGATGCTGCATATGCAGCTGGTGCCCGTAAGGTTTACATTATTGAGGAGCCAATGGCAGCAGCCATTGGTGCTGGGCTACCAATTCACGAACCAACAGGAAACATGGTTGTAGACATTGGTGGCGGTACCACTGAGGTTGCAGTTATCTCACTGGGCGGAATTGTGTGTTCACTTTCAATTCGCGTAGGCGGAGATGAGCTTGATCAATCGATTATTAACTGGGTTAAGCGTGAATTCTCACTGCTTTTGGGAGAGCGCACAGCAGAGGAAATCAAGATGGCTATCGGTTCTGCTTATCCATTAGCTGGTGAAAACGATGCTGAAATTCGCGGTCGCGACTTAGCAACAGGATTGCCAAAGACAATCGTTGTCTCTGCTGCAGAGATTCGCAAAGCACTTGAAGAACCAGTCAATGCAATTGTTAATGCAGTTAAGAGCACACTCGATAAGACTCCTCCAGAGCTTGCATCAGATTTGATGGATCG
Source organism: Actinomycetota bacterium (assembly GCA_026392775.1). The sequence goes on along the minus strand of JAPLBK010000033.1, from coordinate 2,126 downwards.
TGGAATTGTTCTTACAGGTGGCGGTGCACTGCTCAAGGGTCTTGATGAGCGTCTTCGTAAAGAAACTGGAATGCCTATTCACATCGCTGAGCGTCCATTGGATGCAGTGGTTGAAGGCTCTGGAAAATGTATCGAAGAGTTTGAGGCTTTAGAGAAGGTCTTAATCTCCGAACCTCGTCGATAGGTTAATGAGAAGATGCGTTACGGCGGAGAAGGTCGTACCCGTCTTCTCTTAATCATTTTAATCGTTACTGCACTATTTCTGATTACTTTGGATTTACGTGGAGTTGCAGTTCTAGATGGTGCCCGGCAAGGTACTCAGACAATCCTTTCACCTTTCCAAAAGGCTGGAAACTTCATTATCACGCCAGTGAAGAACTTCGTTACTGACATTACGCACTTAGGCCGCACACGCAATCAAATTGAAAAGTTGCGTGCAGATAATGCCAAACTAAAGACAGATTTACTCAATCGTAAAAACGCTGATGCTCAGCTCAAGCAGCTTGAATCGATTTTGGATTTAGCAGGCACTGCTGGATATAAAGTCGTTAATGCAAAAGTTATCAGCCAAGGCTCTAGCCAATCTTTTTCCCAAGCAGTCACCATCGATAGTGGTTCAAATGCTGGTATCAAGAAAAATATGACTGTGCTTTCACAAAGTGGGATTGCTGGAGTTGTGAAAGAAGTTTATCCAACGAGTGCCTTGGTAATGCTTGCCTCTGATCCAGCCTTTAAAATCGGTGTTCGTATTGCAGGAACCCAACAAATAGGCATTTTAACTGGGCGAGGTTCACGCTCTGGTTCACTGCAATTACTTGATAATTTAACAATAGTAAAAGTGGGCGATGTATTACTAGCCCGTGGAAGTGTGGCAAATCGCCCCTTTGTACCTGGAGTTCCAGTTGGTTATGTGACTGCCGTTGATAACTCTGCAGGGGAAATCGCTCAAAACGCCACAGTTCGCTACTACACAAATTTTGGTGGACTTGGTGTTCTGGCAGTTGTTGTTGCTGCTTCACCTTCTAATCCCGGTGATGCACTTGTTCCAACTAAGCCAACCCCAACTCCCATTCCAACGGTCACGGTTTATGTAACACCATCACCGTCTCCAACAAAGTAGTTACAGATGCTGACCCGTCAGATTTCACTTTCTGCGCCAATATTTCTATTCATCTTCCTTTTTCAAGAAGCAGTACTCAATCAATTCAAACTACCGGGTGGGGGATTCTCACTTTTTGCAATCTTCGCACTTATTTGGGCAGTAATTAGCACACCAGAGATTGCAGCGCTCACAGGTTTTGGTGCAGGAATATTGATGGATATGTCACAAAGTGCAGGTGGTCCTGTGGGTCAATGGACTCTGATCATGATTATTGTTTGTTATGGGGTCTCATACCTGGGTTACGGTGATGGCAATATCAATGGAAACCCAATTGGTGTTGTTTTCTTCGTAGTTGTTGCCAACCTAATTACTGGACTACTTTTCCTTGCAAGCAGTGCATTGTTGGGTGTTGCAACAGGAGGTTTTGCGCAAATCCTTCTCACTTTGCTTGGTAACTCACTGTGGACTCTAGTTATTACCCCTATCGTGCTGCCAGTATTTTCATTTATGCACAATTTTGTCTTTGAAACGCGAACAGTGTTATGAACCAGCGCTCACGCTTAAGTTTGCTTGTTGTCCAGATTCTTATTGTTTCATTACTGTTATCCCTTCTAGGGCGTCTGTTTTATCTGCAGATCGCGGCAGGACCTAAATACCGTGATGCGGCCCTTAGTATTCAAAGCCGCGATGTTGTAGCGCCAGCTAATCGTGGATTAATTGTTGATTCTTCTGGGGTTCCATTAGCCCTGAATAAGGTGGGTTTGGCAATTACTATCGATCGCATTGAAATTGATAAGCAGCCTGATAAAGGTGTGGCAGTGATGCAACGCCTTGCAAAGCTTCTCAAACTAAATTACATGGATGTGTATACAAATACTCGCTTGTGTGGAGAATTACCTGTGGGCGAACGTGCAGGCTGCTGGACTGGTTCTAGATACCAACCAATTCCAATTACAAAAGAGGCAGATCCTGACATTGCGCTGCAAATTGTTGAACGCCCAGATCAATTTCCTGGTGTAGATGC
>JAPLBK010000082.1 GCA_026392775.1 Actinomycetota bacterium | reverse complement strand
TTGGTGTTGGTGTTGGTGTGGGTGTTGGTGTTGGTGTTGGTGTGGGTGTGGGTGTGGGTGTTGGTGTTGGTGTTGGTGTGGGTGTTGGTGTTGGTGTTGGTGTGGGTGTTGGTGTTGGTGTTGGTGTGGGTGTGGGTGTTGGTGTTGGTGTTGGTGTGGGTGTTGGTGTTGGTGTTGGTGTTGGTGTGGGTGTTGGTGTTGGGGTGGGTGTGGGAGTGGGAGTTGGTGCAACAGGTTTTGGTGTGGGTGTTGGTGTGACCGGTGTGCCAGTATCGGCTGCATATGCGGTTGTAACTGGAATAAGTAAAATTAAAAGTGCTAGTGCACAGGCGCCGATACGTTTTCTCATAGCAAATATATAAAAGGTGCTTAGTTGTTCTTCACATACTCAGCAGCATGAGGAAAGCCATTTTCTTCAAGCTTCTTTGCTAGATCTTCCTTGACTGCCTTGACTACTTTATGTGTTCCATTGCAGTTCTTCTCAGGATCTGTGGTGTAACCACATGCACAAGCACCCATAGTTCTCTCCTTTTAAATAGTTGTTTAAAATTAATTTCAGCAGGATCTGGCTCGGTCAAACTCAAATCTTTAGCTGTTCACCGGAACTGATTCAGGCACTGTCACCGGCTGCGGCATTGCAGGAGCAGGTTGATCTTCGCGCTCACGTCGAACTTTGCGCTCTGGTTCTCCTATTTCAGCCATCACTGGCCCCCTTTTTTTCCCGTTGGCCCAAGAATAGCAAGGAGGCTTAAAAACTGCGGAGTGAAAATATCTGCCGCTATCTGGGGGCCAAGGCGTGACTACAAGATGAGCAAAAGCGGCCTTGGGTGTTGGATGTAGGCATGGATGTGAAGCGGGCCAAACAGGGATTTATCAAATTTATTCGCATCTATCCCTTCATAGCAGTGGGTCTGCTCGTGCTTGCTTATCTCGTAGGAGGCTTTAGCCAAGCAAGAGAGCCCCTAGTACCAAGGGCAATCGTGATGGGGCTCTTTTACCTTCTCATTGGGGTGATTCCGGTAATTATCACCATAATTTTTGTTGTCATTGGAATATCTGAAGATCGTTCCCGGGCTCGGAATTTAAAAAACCCCACTAATTTTGGGCAGGAAGATCCCTTTAACCTTGCCCATGAAGAAATGTGTGGATTTAAAGTTGTTGGACTCAGTGGAGAAACTCCCACATTTACTGGCATCACAGGTGATACATATAAAAAAGATGACAGCGCTATATGTAAACAGTTCCCTGAGCATGTTCCACCGGCTAACGGTTGTGAATGCGGTTTCTATGCATTTAAAAAACGCAGTGATGCCCAGTTTGAGTTATCCATCCATCCTGGTCTTTTCTTAATTGAGGTTGATCTATTTGGTATTGGATTTTCTCACAAGCACGGCTATCGGGCTGAGAGTCAGCGGGTTAATTCACTCATCCTTGCCAAGAGATGTATGAGATGCAAAATATTGCCTCCTCGCGTTTTTGTCAGGAGCTATCGAATTGGCTATGGCAATAACACCTGGTGGCAATGGTCAGCGCGCTGTTTGGTCTGCGCAAAAAATGTTAAAGCCGCAGATAGGCTCACAATCGAGCAGATGAGTTCACAGTTGCAGGTAATAATCACCTAAAAGGCTTCAATGTGACGCCGCTTTGCATCAGCGTTATCCTTACGCCTTACCCATCCAAGGAGTCTCATAGGTGTCAGTCACAGATATAAAGGTTGGATTACTCGCCTACGGCGCCATTGGGGATGAACACAGCATCGCAATTCAAGCCACTCCAGGGCTGATAGTGCAGGCAGTCTGTGACACAAAACCAGAGAGGCTGGCAGCAGCGTTAGAGCTCTCACCTGATGCTCAAACTTTTACCGATGCTCAGCAAATGTTGTCCGAAGGCGGAATTGATTTAGTAGTTATTTCCACACCCCCCAACAGCCACTACACATGGGCAAAAGAAGCCCTCACCCGTGGCCTGCATGTGATGCTTGAAAAACCAATGGCCCTTACAACCAAAGAGTGCGATGAGTTAATGGCCTTAGCCACAACACAAGGGCTGCTATTGGTCGTGTATCAAAATCGCCGCTATGACGTAGATTTCTTAACTATCAAAGATTTAATTCAGAGCGATCAGATTGGTGAGCTTTTTCATTATGAGAGCTTTGTAGGTGGGTATTCAAAGCCCTGTTCATTCTGGCACTCTGATGCAGCAGTCTCTGGCGGTGCAATCTTTGATTGGGGCAGCCACTTTATCGACCAGATCATGACACTTGTGCCCGCAGATGTTGACTTTGTCAGTGGGCTCAACCAAAAGCGGGTCTGGGATCATGTGACTAATGCCGATCATGCGCAAGTAACAATCAACTTTAAAGGTGGATTACAGGCAGTATTTATTAACTCTGATTTAGCTGCAGCCCGTAAACCAAAGTTTTATTTGCTAGGAACCAAAGGCGCACTTATTGGAGATTGGGATGAATCAGCTGGCGGCCCCGTTGCTGATTTGCCCGCAATCATCACCTTGCACCGCGCCGATGGAAGCAGCCAAGTCATTTCACATGTGAGCCAAGAACCATATGCCTTCTATGCCTCAGTGGTTGCCAAAATCAATGATGGCGTTGCGATGAGCGTTGTTGCATCCCAATCACGCGATGTCGTTGCAATTTTGCAGGCAGCTGAAGAGTCAGCGTTAGCAAATGGAAAACCTGTTTCGCCGCTGCTTCTTCGCACATGATCAACTGGGGATTTCTAGGTGCAGGCTGGATTGCACGAACTGCCCTAGCCCCTGCAGTTCATAGCGCGAGTAATGCCAACTTGTATGCAGTTGCAAGTCAAGATCCCAGCCGTTCACAATCACTAGGCCCACAAAAAATCTATGAGCGCTATGAAGACTTACTGGCAGATCCACACATTGATGCCATCTATATCAACCTTGCCAACCACCAGCACTACCAATGGAGCGTTGCAGCTTTAGCTGCTGGTAAGCATGTTTTATGCGAAAAACCTTTAGCGCTAAATTTTTCTGAAGCAAAAATGATGGCCGATGCAGCCCAAGAGCATGATCGTGTATTAGTTGAAGCGCTGTGGAATCAATGGCATCCACGATTTGTGCGCATCGTTGAATTAGTGCAAAGCGGTGACATTGGAGCCCTGCAAGTGATTAATTCTTCCTTTTGTTTTCCCGCCCAGCTTGATAATAACTATCGCCTTGAACCAACTATGGGTGGCGGTAGCTTGCTAGATGTCGGTGTCTATCAAGGCCACCTTTGGCCGGCGTTGATTCAAGGTGAACCTGAACTACATATCCAATCTCTCACACAAAATATTGGCGCTACTGGCGTGGACCTCACCACGCGCCTTAGCGCCACGTTAGGTGATGGCCCACAAGTCAACGCCCTTTCATCATTTGAAATGCCCGAGGTTCAAGAGCTGCTCATCTCTGGTGAGTTAGGTGAGATTGAAAGCCTTGGCAATGATGCTTTCACATCCTTCAAGAAACCAAGTTCATTGCGCATCGGTGATCACATTGAGCAGTTTGCACCCGTTGATCCTTATTGCCTGATGATTGAAAACTTCAGTCATCACATCGTGGGTCATGATGCTTGGATTCCATCGATAGAGAAATCACTCTATGTGGCAAAACTATTAGATCAGATAGATAATTTCACCTAGACAGCCTAAAAGCAGGTTAGTTAAACTGTGCCAATGAAAAGAACTCTGCCACTAGCCATCATCATTACAACGATGGGACTCTTTTTCTTTTCCAATAGCCAGAGCTGGGCCGCAGTGAAGCCCAAGGCCTGTCCCATAAGCGCTTTTCCTGATTTAACTAACTCTGCTGGAGCAGGTGCTGCCTATAGCAAGCCAACAATTAGCGTGAGCTGCACAAAGAGTGAACTACAAGTGAGCTCCAATGGAATGATTAGTTTTGCTTTTGAACAAAAAACGCCTAATGCGCTCAATGTTGCCAATTGGAACTGGTCAGTTCCCCTCAACCCCGTTAAGGCCAAATCTGCAACCACTATTAGAAATGTTCTAGGAACCTTAGGCTTCACAGTCAGTGGTCTGCCCATCTATGGACCAACTGAGGGTCAACAACCAGCAGCTCAAGCTTTTGGTGATCCTGTTTATAACAAGATTCTTGATCAGTGCGGTGGTCACACAGGCCCAGGCCGTGAATACCACCACCATGCAATTACTCTTATAGATCCATGCAACTTATCTAAGCAAAGCATTTTGGGTTATGCCTTAGATGGCTTCCCCATCTACACCACGCTGGGATGTGTTGATAAGAAGTGCACTAAAACAGCGACAATGAAATCTGGTTACGTTAAAACCGGTGACCCCACTACAAATACATGGGATGCCTACACATACACCCCCACTAAATTCACCACCACCTTAGATGCCTGTAATGGACGCACTCAACCCGATGGAACTTATGGTTATCACGTAACAACTAACTTTCCCTACATCATCGGATGTTTTACTGGCACCGCAACTCTTCCTAAGGGCCGAGCAGGTGGACCTATGCCACCTATGGGTGGACCT
>JAPLBK010000077.1 GCA_026392775.1 Actinomycetota bacterium | reverse complement strand
AGCTAAATTCGTACTCTTCCTCTGAATCAATGTAATTAAGATTGCTAGAGGAGCGCTTAACAGTGCAGTAAGCACCATCAACGCTACGAGTTTTGCCAGACTCTCCATCACAACCCCTTCCACTCATCGCGAAGCGCTGAGTACATAGCCATGTCAATCTGTGAACCATCGTATCTGCGCGATTTCTTGCGCAAGATTCCTTCAAGGGTATACCCAGCTGATATTAGAAGCCTCCTTGACAGCAAATTTTCTACATCCACGAGCGCCTCGATACGCTCAAAGCCCATTGACTCAAAACCAAAGTTGGTGAGCATGCGTGCAGCCGTGGTGCCCACACCCTTGCCCCGAACATCTGCGCTGATCCAGTAGCCGAGCTCAGCAATGAGATCGGGGAGATTCATACTGTGAAAAGAGATCACTCCAGCAAACTCTCTCTCGTTTCCATTGCCATAATCGATTGCAAAGGCTAACTCTGTCTTTTCAGCGATAGATTTCGGCGTTTTTTCTCTGACAAAGAACTCTGCATGAGCCAACGTGTAGTCAAAGGGGACACGAGTGAACTTAGAAATAATAGGATCCTGACAGCTCTTAAATATGTTGGGGATGTCTTTTTCTTCTAGCGGGCGAAGGGTTATCAACCCGTATGTGAGGGTTGGAACTTCGGTGGGCCACCAGATCATTTCGAAAGTATGACAGAAAAGGCTTTACAAAAGATACTTGCTAAATTTTCTTAGAGAACTTTTATCAACCGTCTTGCATCTTCATTGGAGCACCGTGCACACCAAGCACATCTTGACTCTCAACTGATGAACCAGGCTTTGAGCCCTCACCACTGCGATTCAAAGGCTTCTTTGCATCCTCTTTATAAAAAGCTGGAACCGTGCCCAACAGACCTTTTTGGAAATCTTCGAAGGCCTGAAGAACTTCCTGCTTAGTATTCATAACAAATGGTCCCATCCATGCAACGGGTTCATTAATCGGTGCCCCGCCCAGAATAAATAACTCCAATGCAGGAGAGCGGCTCTCTTGCTGCTTGGCTGCACGCACAACAATCGTGTCACCATCACCAAAGACAGTCGATTGGCCAGTTTTCACTGGACGGTTCTCATCACCAACATAGCCAAAACCTGCAGCAACATAGACAAGTGCGTTGTAATCCTTGCGCCACGGAAGGCGCAGCTCGGCGCCAGCGGCAACCGTTGCGTGAATTAAAGTAATTGGAGTCTGCGTGGTGCCAGGGCCAGAGTGTCCATCAACTTCACCTGCGATAACACGAATTAAGGCACCACCATCGGCCGAAGATAAAAGTGCAACATCCTTGGCGCGCACATCTTGATAAGCCGGCGCCGACCACTTCTTAGCTGCGGGCAAATTTACCCAAAGTTGAAAACCGTGGAATAAACCACCACTCATCACCAAGCTCTCAGGTGGAGTTTCAATGTGTAAAATCCCGGCACCGGCGGTCATCCATTGTGTATCACCATTTGAAATCCTTCCACCACCGCCGTTGTTATCTTGGTGATCAAAGATCCCATCAATAATGTAGGTAACGGTTTCAAAACCACGGTGTGGATGCCAAGGAGTTCCCTTTGGCTCACCGGGTGCGTATTCAACTTCACCCATCTGATCCATCATGATGAATGGGTCGAGCTCGGCCATATCTATTCCAGCAAATGTTCGCCGAACTGGAAAGCCTTCACCTTCATACCCCTGCGGGGCTGTCGTAACGCTTTTAACCGAGCGAGCACGCGCACCAGGAGCTTCATTCACGCGTGGTAAAACAGTTATATCGGCAACGCTTACAGCAGGCATCTCAACTCTCCTTTGTTAAAGCCAAGGTTAGTTGAACATTCAACCACTAGCAACTTGGAGTTAGAGAGCCTTAAGTGCTGACACGACTTTAGTGAGTGAGGCTTTAGCATCACCGAATAAGAGCATGGTCTTTGGATCATAAAGGAGTTCATTTTCAATTCCGGCAAAGCCAGGACGCATTGAACGCTTTAAGAAGATGATATTTGCTGCCTGATTAACCTCCAAGATAGGCATTCCATAAATTGGGCAGCCTGGAGAAGTTTGTGCAGCTGGGTTAACAACATCGTTTGCACCAATAACAATTGCCACATCGGTCTGACCAAATGTTGGGTTCACTTCATCCATTTCAGCAAGCTGTTCATATGGAACATTTGCTTCTGCAAGCAAGACGTTCATATGTCCAGGCATACGACCAGCTACTGGGTGAATTCCATATGCAACATCAATTCCCTTAGCGATCATCATGTCTGCAAGTTCACGAACGGTGTGCTGAGCTTGTGCAACAGCTAAACCAAA
>JAPLBK010000054.1 GCA_026392775.1 Actinomycetota bacterium | reverse complement strand
TGCAACGCGAACTCGACCAGAGTCTGGAGAGACGATTGTTAAGCGTGTGCGATCTACTTTGCTACCAACATAGTTAGCCAGCATTGGAAGTGCGAAGAGATGATCCACTGGACCATCAAAGAAACCTTGAATTTGTGAAGTGTGTAAGTCAACGCACATCAAACGATCTGCTCCAGCAGTTTTGAAAAGATCTGCCATTAAGCGAGCTGTGATTGGTTCGCGTCCTCGGCTCTTTTTATCTTGACGCGCATAACCATAAAAAGGTGCCACGACTGTGATGCGCTTTGCAGATGCACGCTTGAGTGCATCGACCATGATGAGTTGTTCCATGATGTGCTTGTTCACTGGAGTGGTGTGACTTTGAATAACGAAGGCATCGCAACCACGTACTGATTCTTCGAAGCGAACAAAGATTTCACCATTTGCAAAGTCATATGCTGAAGTGGGAGTGAGTGGAATACCAAGCTCTGCTGCCACTTCATCAGCTAATTCAGGAAATCCGCGGCCTGCAAAAAGGCGTAATCTCTTTTCAGAAGATAAACGGATCTCGCTCATTTGCTAGCCCTTCTTCTCTTTAGCTTCGGCGGCTTGTGCTGATTTGGATCCAGCGCGCTTTCGCATAACCCAACCTAATACATTTTTTTGCTTCGCTCTGCCAACGCCAATCGCGCCTGCTGGAACATCTTCAGTAATTACCGATCCAGCGGCGGTATATGCCCCATCTCCCACGGTTACTGGTGCAACCAACATTGTGTCGCTACCGATTCGGACATGATCTCCGATAGTGGTGTGGTGCTTTTCTACCCCGTCGTAGTTAACAAAGATTGTTGCAGCGCCGATATTGCTGCCTTCACCAATAGTGGCATCTCCAACATAGGAAAGATGGGGAACTTTTGAGCCAGTTCCAACGGTTGCATTCTTCATCTCAACAAATGCTCCAGCCTTAGTGGCATCACCAAGGACAGTTCCTTGGCGCAAGTATGTAAATGGGCCAACAGTTGATCCTTGGCCAATCACAGTATCTATTGCGATTGATTCAAGAACTGATGCCCCTTCTTTTACTTGGCAGTTGGTGAGGGTTGTGCGAGGCCCAATGGATGCACCTTGTGCAATGGTCGTAGTTCCATAGATCCCACTACCTGGATGAATAGTCACATCTGAAGCGATTGTGGCAGTTGCATCAATCCAGGTAGTTGTCGGATCAATGATTGTCACACCGGAGCACATCCACTCGTCATTAATGCGATCGCGCAGTAGGGCTGCAGACTCAGCTAACTGAACTCGGTCATTCACGCCAAGAATTTCAGTGAAATCATCAATCATGATTGCTGCAACTGATGCGCCTTGACTTTTTAGGATTCCAATGACATCAGTTAAATAGAGTTCGCCTTGGGCATTGGAGTTGTTGAGCTTGCCAATAGAGGCCGCTAACGCTGCCCCATCAAATGCATACACTCCAGAGTTAATTTCAAAGATAAATCGTTGATCATCTGTGGCATCTTTTTCTTCAACAATCTTTAAGAGCTCACCGGCATCATCTCGGATAATGCGGCCATAACCAGTTGGATCTGGATGCTCAGCAGTGAGAACAGAGGCTGCAAACTTTCCTGAGTTATGCGCGTCGATAAAGGCTGCCAGTGATTCTCCAGTGAGCATGGGTGTGTCACCAGCTAGAACTAAAACTGTGCCTTTTGGTGTTAAACCTGCGAGCGCTAACTGCGCAGCATGTCCTGTGCCACCACGGCGCTCTTGAAAGACAGTTGAGGCTTTTGGTGCAATATGAGAGATG
>JAPLBK010000111.1 GCA_026392775.1 Actinomycetota bacterium | reverse complement strand
TTCTAGATTTAGATTTACGTCCTGATTTCTTGCTCGCATTTTTTCCAAATGCTCCACCTGCACCACCACGTTGTGGTGGACGACCGCCACCTGGACGCTGTGGACCACCTGCTGGTGCTCCACCTGCATTTGATTTATATGGAGATGCTGGTGCACCAGTTGATGGCGCTCCAGTACGTGGAGGAAAACCAGCACCTGCTGGTGGACGTGCTCCTGGTGGACGTGCAGCAAATCCTGGACGAACTGAACCTGGACGTGGCCCAGACATTCCAGGTCGTTGCGGTGCACCTGTTGGTCGTTGCGGTGGACGTGGAGTGGTGCCACCAGTTGAAAATGGATTATTACCTGGACGAGGTGGGCGCGGAACTACACCACCAGTTGAAAATGGATTATTACCTGGACGGGGTGCAGGTTTTGGAAGCGCAGATTTCTCTTCAGCGACAACTTCTGCAGCATGTGTCTTTGCAGATTCTGCCTTTGCTGCTTCAACGCGCTCTTGTTGTGCCTTAAGGGCATTGATATCAACGCCAAGTTCTGCAGCTAACTCTGCTGCTTGCTCTGCACTTACTTCACTCTTAGGTTTTGCAGCGGCTTTTTTAGCTGCAGCCTTTTTGACAGGCTTTTTTTCCTCTGCAGGTTTTGCATCAGGAAACATCTCGATGAGCTTGCGCACAACTGGCGCTTCTACTGTCGATGATGCTGATCGGACGAATTCGCCCATTTCTTGGAGCTTTGCAAGGACGACCTTGCTCTCCATACCGAGTTGCTTTGCTAACTCGTGTACGCGGACCTTTGACACTTTTTCCCCTGTCTTGGCCCGCATGAAACTTCACATGCAAGCCCTAGTTGTACGACCTCATAGTTCTAGCGAGCTCATTTGAGTTTCATATCTTTCTTATCCATTTCTTAGGTTCAAGCAATGCCCCATGGTATCTAACCTTTGGCCTGAATACATAATGCCCTTATGGCTCAATCGGATTGTCTGGGTGAATATCGATCCGCCAGCCAGTTAAGCGGGCCGCTAAGCGTGCATTTTGCCCATCTTTCCCAATGGCAAGTGAGAGTTGGTAATCGGGCACAACCACCTTGGCCGCACGGCCAGCTAGGTCAGTGATTTGCACGGATGTAACTTTGGCAGGTGCAAGTGAATGCCCAACAAATGTTGCAGGATCTTCTGACCAATCCACAATATCGATTTTCTCCCCATGTAATTCATCCATCACTGCGCGAGCACGAGCACCCACGGGTCCGATTAATGAACCTTTTGGACTCACACCAGCACGGTGTGAGCGAACTGCAATCTTGGTGCGATGTCCAGCTTCGCGCGCAACTGCCATAATTTCAACGATGCGATCATTAATTTCTGGAACTTCTAGAGCAAATAACTGCTTAACAAGTGCTGGGTGGCTGCGAGATAACATGATCTCTGGTCCTTTTAATCCCTGTTTTACTTCAACAACAAAACACTTAATACGATCACCGTGGTTATAAAGCTCACCCGGTACTTGTTCTTGTGGTGGGATTCGTCCTTCAAATCGACCAAGATTGACAAGAATCATTTTTGGATCGCGGCCTTGCTGGACAACGCCAGAGATGACATCCCCAACATTGGCTGTGAACTCTGCAACGATTGATGCGTCATTTGTTTCACGCATCTTCATCTTGATTACTTGTCGGGCCGTTGAAGTGGCAACGCGTGAGAAACCTAGAGGCATGTCGTGCTCATCACCAATTTTCTCCCCAATTTCATTGAACTGAGGAATCAATATTTGAATCTCACCCGACTCACGATCAAGTACTGCATGGGCATGACGCTTGGCTTCATCGGTCTGGTTATAGGCAGTAAGAACGCCGACTTCAATGGCTTGAATCAACTGCTCTAGTGGAATGCCTTTTTCATTGGTGAGCTCGACTAGGGCTGACATCTCAACGTGCATTAGTTGTCATCCTTTCGATTAAATTCAATTTCAACTACTGCTCGCTTAATATCTGCAAAAGCAATCTCATGGTTTTTCATGCGCCCCTTGATGTTTTCGACTAATTGGGCATGAGTATCATTAAATTCACCGAGTCTGGCAGTGACGACGGTTCCATCATTGAGCGTCATCTTGATCAGTCGAGTGAGGTTTTTAGTCCAGTGGCGAGGCAATGTAAGTGGGCGATCAACGCCAGGTGAGGTGACCTCTAATGTGAAAGGGCTATCTCCCAATATTGCTTCATTATCTAAAAGCTCTGAGATCAGGCGCGAAACTGAAGTGACTTCATCCATGTTTAAAGGCTTTAATCCATCAACAACACAGATAAGCGTGCTGTGGTTACCAGCTTTTTGTATCTGAACTTCTTCTAAGAAAAATCCC
>JAPLBK010000107.1 GCA_026392775.1 Actinomycetota bacterium | reverse complement strand
AGCAAAGTCTTTTTGATGGTTGATAAAGATATTGAGAAGTTTAATCCAGCAGCCGCAAAGCTCATTGATCAGATGAAGGTAGCTGCTGGCATCACCGTTACTGTTTTTGAAAAGCCAGCAGGTGAGCCAACTATTCAAATGGTGGATGATTCAATCGCAGCACTTAAGGCTGCAGGCTCTGATGTTGTTGTTGCACTCGGTGGTGGCTCAGTTATTGATACTGCCAAAGCTGCGCGCTTGTGTGCTCAACTCAACTGCACATTCCGTGAATTCCAATCTAAGCCACCTGTTTATCCAGCACCAACTCTTCCACTTGTTGCACTGCCAACTTCTGCTGGCACAGGCTCTGAAGTATCTGGTGGCTCTGTTATCTCTGATCCAGAAGCTGGTCGCAAAGCAGGTATTGCTAATGGAAACCTTCGTGCACAAGTTGCACTTGTTGACCCAGTCCTTACATATTCAATGCCTCCTTCAATGACTGCTAACACAGGTATCGATGCTCTTGCTCAAGCCATTGCTGGAATTATCGCTAAATGTTCAACTCCTATTGGAGATGCAATCGGTTATGAAGCAGTGCGCATGATGACTCCAGCCTTAGTTGCTGCCTTTAAAGATGGCAATGACAAAGTTGCACGTGCTGGAATGGCATCAGGCAGCATGATGGCTGGTCTGACAATGAATATCTCTGATTGCACAGCAGAACACTCACTTGGTCAAGCAATTGGTGGCTTAAAGCATGTTCCACACGGTCTAACAATTGGTTTAGTTCTAGTTGAAACACTGACCCGCGAAGCAAAGATTGTTCCTGAAAAGATGGAGCGAGTTGCAGATGCGATGGGCGTGCCACAGGACGGCACTAAGGATGGATCTCGTTGCGTCAGCGCAGTAAGAAAAATCCTTGCCCAGCTACAGTTCCCTGTGCTTTCATCTCTTGGTTTTGTTGAAGGCGACATAGATGAGTTAGCTGAAATCGCACTTAAAGACTTCTTTATTACACAAGCTCCAAAGCCATGGAGCAAGGCCGAAGTGGTAGATGCCTTCATGTCAGCGCTCAAATTAGAAAGCCGTGTTGCATAGATAGTGGAAGAAGTTCTATCTAACCCTTCAGTTATTCGCGTAACTGCCCTGCTCAGGGAGCTGGGCTGTTCTGGTGAAGTAAGAATTCTCTCTGACTCTGCTCGCACAGCACTCGATGCTGCCAATGCCCTAGGCATTGAAGTGGGACAGGTTGCATCCTCTATTGTTTTTAAACTCCCCAGCGGCAATCCACTGCTAGTCATTACTAGCGGGCGCCATCGCGTTGACACAGAACTAGTGGCTAAAAACTTAGGTGTTGAAAAACTCCACCGCGCAGATGCTGACTTTATTAAGAACGCCTCAGGCTTTTCCATCGGCGGCGTATCCCCTGTCGGTTGGGTGAACAAGCCAGAGATCACTTTGATTGATCAGGCTCTTAATGATTACGACGTTGCCTGGGCTGCTGCAGGTCATCCGCACTCTGTTTATCCAACTTCTTTTGAAGAGCTTGCGCGCGTAATTGGTGCCACACCAATGGTTGTTGGCGACTAATTGTTTTTATTCTCCTCCGATAATGGTGTTCCAATAATTGGAGTCGGTCCACTCGTGGTGTATCCAACTCCCAATGCCTTTGTTGAGGGATCCGTTCCGACGTTTAAACTAAATGGGCTGATGGCACCTCTTCGTGCTTCCGCATCTTCTCTGCGTAGGAGTTCCAATTGAGCTACTGAAAGTTCATGCCTCGAATTGTTTCGTTTTCGCCAAAATTTTAGAGAGAGTTTCATGGTGCTAGGGGTTTAAAACAACTCTCATTGCCCCAGAACCCCTTCCTCCACCACTCCCAATGCCAGGGTCGAAGCTTGCGATGCATCCAAGAGTATGAAGTGCGTTGGGGCACTCGACCGAAGCGGAAGCAATCGGGGCCGCAAAAAAGGAGACGGTAAATGTACTAATCAAAATTGTTATTACTAAACCAAATCTCTTTGCATTATTCATAAGTTCAAGCCTCTCTGCCTAATTGAACAAATTACCTCAATGATATTCAGGCTAATAGCCAACGAGGTCTAAGTCAATGAATAAGGTATTACTTGGATAACCGCGGCAGAGTAGTCTTGGTTCATGAATGACAACGCTGACTGCATCTTCGGTCATATCGTCGAGAGTCTATTCACCATGTCTATGGTTGGTGGGGACTAATTATGAACACTTTAGGAATGATTGCCATCGTCATTGATGATTATGACTCTGCCATTACTCACTATGTAAATGATCTTGGATTCACGCTCATTGAAGACACAGTCCTGTCTCCCCAAAAGCGTTGGGTAGTAGTTGCACCAAGCTCACAAGGTGCTCGAATACTGCTGGCAAAAGCTGCAAATGAAGCGCAGGTGGCAGCAATTGGTAACTCAACTGGTGGTCGCGTGGGGTTCTTTATGTATACAACCAGCTTCAATGAGACATATGAGGGCTATAAATCTAAAGGCCTTGAGTTTATTGAAACTCCCCGTCAAGAGGCCTATGGTCGAGTCGTGGTTTTCAAAGACAACTATGGAAATAAGTGGGATTTAATTGAACAGAAATAGCGATGCCTCTAAGGCAAGAATCTTTGAGTGGCTAGGTGTTACAACTGCAATTGTTTATTCACTTCTAGTTGCTGCCAATATCGGAGCTGAGTTCATTGGATTTTCATTGCTTCTCACATCCTCTGCCCTGATTGGTATCTGGGCATACCTTGGAAAACACAAAGGAATTCTCTTCTTGCAGTTTTTCTATGCAGCCGCTGGCATTATCGGAATGATTCGCTGGTTCTAAATGATCGTTGCCTACTTCTGGACAATTACTCCTAGCCGTATTCCCTTTGCGATAGTTGCAATGGCTATGGATCGATTTGTTTTGCGTTCATCCAAAAACGTTGGCTTTTTTAAATCACTTGGTACGGGCAAAGGTGAGACATTCACACCTGCAGATGCCAATGCACTGCGCTGGGGTTTGATTGCACAAGTGCAAGACATTGACACCTTTGATCAATCTTTTGTTGTGAAGCAGTGGCGCAAGAACAGTGTGAGCGAATTTCGCGCAGTGCTCGAACCAATCTCATCTCACGGCCAATGGGCAAAGCAGGAGCCATTTATTGCAACGGTAAAAGATTGGGATGGCCCTGTTGCAGCAATAACTCGAGCGCGTATTAAATGGCATCAAAACTTTCGCTTTTGGAGCTCTGTGCCACCTGTGACAATGTCTTTGAAATCATCGCCTGGCTTGATCTCTGCCGTAGGTATTGGTGAAGCTCCTATTGGTTTGCAGGGCACTTTTTCATTGTGGGAGTCCGGTGCGGCTATTAAGAATTTTGCATACAAGGGCGCAGCCCACCAAAAGGCGATTGCAGACACTTCTACCTATAAATGGTATTCAGAAGAGCTCTTTGCACGCTTTGCGCTCAAAGATATTCGCGGTTCGATTAATAGTTAGCAAGGCTTTTAGGGCAGACTTAAGCCATGTCGATCCGTCATTACACTCCAAGACGGCGCCGCTATGGGCAGTTATCACCTCGCGTAAATGGCTTGCTCAACTCTGTAGTTGCCATTGCAATCCTGCTTCAAGTCATTTATCCATTAGTGGATGGTGAAGTATTGAGATTGCTCACAATCAATGTTGTTTATTGGGGTGCAGGAGCGATGTTGCTGCATGCACTACTGGCTTATGGCACTCGCTATGCAATTACTTACTTTTTCTTTACTTTCTTCTTCGCCCTCACCATCGAACATGTTGGAGTGATATCACAATGGCCTTTTGGCAACTATTCATACTCTGGCAATTTGGGGCTAAAGATTTTTGAAGTACCTCTTGTTGTGCCATTTGCTTGGATCATGATGGCGCACCCAGTTTTAACTGCTGCCCGGCGCATTGCAGGTAATTGGGTATTTCTCTATGGTGGTTTTGCTCTTGCTACATGGGATTTATTTTTAGATCCCATGATGGTGGCAGAGGGCAATTGGACCTGGGTTGTTACTGGTGCGCATGTGCCATTTCAGCCTGAAATTCCTTTATCAAATACTTTTGGTTGGTTACTAAGCGGAATGTTTTTAATTGGCGTGCTGCATCTGATTACCCCACGCGAAAAGCGAAAAGGTGGCGCCACATTCCGCACCACCGACATATTCCTTTTATGGACATTGTTCTCAGGAATTATCGGCAACTTATTCTTCTTTAGTCGTCCTGGCGTTGCTTTCTTTGCTGGGGGCATCTTTGGCATCGTTCTTGCTCCTTACTTCTTTAACCGCTGGTTAGGACGCCCTTAGATTCCATGGATTACCTCTTAACAATTCCCTCCAGTTTTATTCTCCTCATCTCTCTGATCAACTTCCTTACTATCCGCACCCCTGACAAGACTTCACAAATTCAGGAATCAATCTCCGTCATAATCCCCCTACGCAATGAAGCCACTAATGTTAGCGAACTTGTTGCCTCTCTAAGAGATCAAGAGAATCTCACTCAAGTTGAATTTCTACTTCTAGATGATAATTCTGAAGATGACACTTTGACCTTACTGCAGCAACACGTTTCAGGCCTATCAAACTTTCAGATACTGAGCGGAACTAGGCTGCCACAAGACTGGATTGGTAAAACCTGGGCATTACAACAACTCTTTAATAGGTCTTCTGGTGAAATAATCGTCTCAGTTGATGCAGATGTGCGATTGGTTCCAGATGCAATAAACCGTGCAGTTACATTGCTAAAGAATACACAGTTAGATTTTCTCTCCCCTTATCCAAAGCAGCTGTCATATTCATGGTCTGAAAGGTTGATTCAGCCACTGCTTCAATGGTCTTGGATGTCCACAGTTATCTTGCGGATAGCTGAAAAGAGCTCTATCTCTTCAATGGTTGTCGCCAACGGTCAGTTCTTTGTTGTTAGACGCGCAGCTCTTGCTCAAGTGGGTGGTTATGAATTAGTGAGTAACAAAGTTTTAGATGATGTGGAATTGGCTAGGGTCCTTGTTAAACAAGGCTCACATGGTTGTGTGGCAAATGGCGCAGAAATTGCTTCCACTCGAATGTATTCATCGTGGAGGCAAATCCAAGCCGGTTACGGAAAATCTCTACATGCAGCATTTGGTTCTGTTTTTGGTTCAGCCATCGCAATCGCATTTGTGTTTTTAACTGGCATTGCCCCTCTCATTGCAGGGATTACTGGTTCTTCTATTGGTTGGTATGCATTTGGCGCAGTTACTCTCACGCGCGCAATGAGTTCAATCAAGGTGGGCAAGAACCTTTTAGGTGCACTTCTGCATCCAGTTTCATCTGTACTGCTTATCTACTTAATCATTTACTCTTGGTTGATGCGTGGGCACGTGCAATGGAAAGGCCGCACACTATGAAGATAGTTGTTATTGGCGCCGGTATGGGTGGAATGATGTCAGCTGCGCGCTTATCTAAAGCTGGCCATGAAGTTAGTCTCTATGAAGCATCAGATCGCGTGGGCGGAAAACTTCACACAGAATGGATTGGTAAAGTTGCTTTTGATACGGGTCCATCTCTTTTAACTCTGCCTGCTGTCTATAAAGATTTCTTTGCGCGCACTGGCAAACATTTAGGACTGTTATGTGAGATACAGGCTGTTGATCCATCTTTTGATTATCACTTCGCTGATGGCACTAGCGTTAACTTTGCCAACCTTTCTAGGTACAACACTCTCAATAATCTACGTGCTGCCTATGGCGAACCTGTAGCACGACAATGGGATCAGCTCATGCGCAGAGCAGAAAAGATGTGGGATGTTTCGCGCGAACCATTTATTGAAAATGAACTTCGTTCAGCTTTTTCACTACTGAAGCGCTTTTCACTCATCAGAGATCTTAAAATTATTGCCCCGTGGAAAACTTTGCGCGATATTGCAACACAAGAACTTTCCGATCAACACCTTCGATACATTCTAAATCGATATGCCACCTATAGCGGCTCTGATCCACGCAAAGCACCTGCAGTTCTCTCCACCATTGCCTACGTTGAAGAATCATTCGGTGCTTGGCACATAAAGGGCGGACTTGGACTGCTAGCAACGCTGGTGCATGAGCGAGCAGAGAAAGTGGGAGTTACATTCCACCTGAACTCCCCTGTTGCATCTATTAATATAAAAAGAGGCAAAGCAACGGGGATTACTTTAGATAGCGGTGAAGTAATTGAAGCTGATGCAGTTATCGCTAACGCTGATGCCTCACTGATCTATAACAAGTTAATCACCGGCAAGATTCGAAAGATTAAGAGAGTGCGAAAGAACCTAGAGAAAGCTGATGCCTCACTTGCTGGATTCTCATTGCTTCTTGGTATGAGAAAAGATGGATCTACTCCGCTCAATCACCACACTGTTCTTTTCCCGAAAGATTATGACGCAGAGTTTGATGCGATATTTACTCACAAGCAACCTGTTACAGAGCCCACTATCTATATCTGCGCTCCTGGTGATGAGGCAATGTCGAAAGATGAACTACTAGAAGGATGGTTTGTTCTAGTTAACGCCCCTGCCCACGGTGCCGAAAGTTTTGATTGGAATGATGCTGAGTTTGCTCGCAAATACGCCAACACCATTATTGATCAGATAGAAGCGCGTGGGATCCCAGTTCGCTCTCGCCTTGAATCAATGACGGTTAGAACACCTGCTGATTTAGAGAACGCTGTGAGAGCACCTGGTGGATCCATCTATGGAACTTCAAGTAATGGTGCGCGCGCAGCCTTTATGCGCACTAAGAATCGCTCGCCTATCAAATCTTTGTATTGTGTTGGTGGTTCAGCTCATCCTGGCGGCGGATTACCGTTAGTGGGATTGAGTGCAGAAATGGTTGCTAACGCAATTGGGAGCGCGCAAAGCGGACAACCATTAAAAAGCCACTAATTTGAAGTATTAAGAAAGCAAGAGAAAGCACAAATACTCCTGGCAGATTTAGTTGCCACAAAATTAAAACTACGAATAAGAATGATGCACGCACTGGGCGCTCAGCTGGTGTGACAACACCAATATCTGCAACACCAAGAGAGACTAATTTGGCCCTTGCATATTCTTGGAACGATGCAACGCTCCATAAAGTTATCACTAACCATGCTGGTACACCGATGACATAGAGGGCGTAGAGCCAAAAAGCTTCGCTAACTCGATCCACTACTGAATCAAGAGTTGCACCCCATGCACTCTGTCGCTTTTGAAATATCGCAACGCTGCCATCAATACCATCACAGAAAAGTGAGAAAACAAGAAAGAGAACTGCCCACCAAGAGGTGGCAGTTAGCGCTGTGGCAGCTGCTGCGACAAGTCCTAACATGGTTAGCACATTTGGCGAAATGCGCAGCAACGTTGCAACCAGACCACAGCGATAGGAGATCTTGAGCCACCAAGCAACCACACCTGTAACAGGGGCATCGTTATGTAACGAACTCCATGTAGCGGTGAACTCTTGCTTACTGAGCATTTTCTCTCTTCCTTTTTCTGGCTGTGCAGTATTCATAGTATAGAAGTGCAGGCTCACAAGAGCGACCAGAATGGCAAAGCGAACTGGGTGAGAGTACCTTTGCGCTGTGAGTTCAGCGACTAAGTCAGAGTTACAAGAGACACGCGATTGCGTCGAGATTGAACTCACTCAATTTATGCGTGATCAGAGCTCGTATCTGCTTTCAATCTCACCTGAACTACAACCAGTTTCCTCCGCTCTCTCTTCTTTTCTACTAGATAGCGGTAAGCGCTTACGCCCACTCTTTGCCTACGCTGGAATAAAAAGTGCAGGCGGGTCATTAACTCCTGCAACCACCAAAGCCATCTCCTGCCTTGAACTACTTCAAGCGTGCGCCCTCATTCATGATGATCTGATGGATGGTTCTGACACACGTCGCGGTAAGCCATCTATTCATCGCCACTTTGAATCTATCCATGTGCAAGATGAGCTAGAAGGTTTTGCACCTGCTTATGGTTTAGGCTCTGCAGTTTTACTCGGTGACTTAGCCCTTGTTTGGTCAAACCAACTTCTTAACACTTCAGGAATTTCAACTGAACAACTTCGCCGCGTCATGCCAATCTTTGATGAGATGCGCGTTGAGTTAATGGCTGGACAGTTCTTAGATATTCATGAACAAACACAGAAGAACACAGATCTTGCTCGATCAGTCAAGATTGCTCGCTACAAATCCGGCAAATACACAATTGAGCGACCACTACACATGGGAGCAGTCTTAGCCGGGGATGCATCACCGGCATTACTGGCAGCTCTTTCTGAGTATGGATTACCACTAGGAGAGGCATTCCAATTCCGTGATGACTTACTCGGGGTCTTCGGTGATCCATCCGTTACAGGAAAACCTGCCGGCGATGACCTGCGTGAAGGAAAGCGCACAGCCCTTATCGCAATGGCCGATGCCAAGAGCAGCGATGCCATGAAGGCCGAGAGCCGTCAATACTTTGGGAAAAATGATATCGGTGAAAAAGGTGTGGCGATCTTGCAGGAGATGATTGTTTCAACAGGCGCAAAGGCACAACTTGAAACTATGATTGAGGAATTAACCTCAAAGGCATTGAAAGCTATTGAAAATCCAGTACTCGATAACGCTGGACGTGATTTACTCAATGAGCTAGCCCTGATTGCCACGAAGCGGAGTATGTAAATGGTTGCCCGAGTTAAAGGCCCCACCGATCACGTCGTAGTCGTTGGCGCAGGCCTTGCTGGATTAAGCGCTGCACTTCGACTTGCTGGAGCTGGCCGAAAAGTAACTGTATTAGAGCGCGAAAGTGTTCCTGGTGGGCGCAATGGTTTACTCAAAAAGGATGGTTACTCCTTTGATACTGGGCCATCAGTTCTAACAATGCCATCACTGATCAATGATGCATTTAACTGTGTGGGCGAAGATATGAAAGATTGGTTGGAGTTAACGCCACTCACACCGCTCTATCGCGCTTTCTATGCCGATGGCTCACAGCTAGATGTCCACGCAGATACTAATGAGATGGAAGCAGAGATTGCTAAGCACATTAGTAGCTCTGAGGCTGCTGGATACCGTAGATACGTAGAATTTGTAACCAAACTCTATAAGTATGAGATGAATGATTTCATCGATAGAAATATCGATAGTCCCTTTAATCTTTTAACCCCCAACCTTGCCCGTTTAATCGCACTCGGAGGCTTTCGCAGACTCTCTCCTAAAGTAAATCAATTTATGAAAGATCCCCGCCTGCAAAAGGTTTACTCATTCCAAGCTATGTATGCAGGAGTGAGTCCACAACAAGCTTTAGCTATCTATGCAGTCATTGCTTACATGGACTCAGTTAATGGAGTCTTTTTCCCTAAGGGTGGAATGCATGCAGTTCCGCGGGCTTTAGCTGCAGCTGCCGAAAAGCACGGTGTGGTATTTAAATACAACACCACGGTCACAAATGTTGAAGTCAGCAATGGACGCGCTAAAGCCGTTATCACCGAATCTGGTGAGCGCTATGAGTGCGATGCAGTGATTTTGAATCCAGATCTACCTGTTGCCTACCGTGAATTACTGGGTAAATCACCAGTAACAATTAAGCGCCTGAAGTACTCACCATCCTGTGTGACTCTATTAATCGGCTCAAGCAAGAAATATGAATTTGCCGCCCATCACAATATTCACTTTGGCCACTCATGGGATGGCGTCTTTGATGAACTTATTAAGAAGAAGCAGTTAATGAGTGATCCCAGCATCTTGGTTACAGTGCCAACTCATGATGACCCGAATTTAGCTCCTCCTGGAAAGCATTCTTATTATGTTTTGTTCCCAACCCCTAACTTGGATAGTGATATCGATTGGAACAAACAAGCTGGGCCATACCGTGATCAAATGATTAAAACCATTGAAGAGCGCGGATACAGCGGCTTTGGCGATTCCATTGAAACTCAAGTGATGACTACTCCCCTTGATTGGAAAAATCAGGGGATGGAGATGGGCGCACCTTTTGCCAGTGCACATACATTCTTCCAAACTGGACCATTTAGACCACGTAATATGGCACAAGGAATTGAAAATGTTGTCTTTGCAGGTTCTGGAACACAACCTGGAGTTGGTGTTCCTATGGTTTTGATTTCAGGACGACTTGCTGCAGAGCGAATTGTGGGACCTGTTAAGTAAATGGATGAGCTGGAGGCATCCTATGCCGAATGCAAAAGATTAAACTCTCTGCACGGCAAAACATATTACTTAGCCACACTCCTGCTACCTAAAACTAAACGAAAGTATGTTCACGCCCTTTATGGTTTTGCCCGCTATGCAGATGAAATCGTTGATGATCTTGCATCAACACTTACTGTGCAGGAAAAGGCAGATGCTTTAGGTGTGTGGGGTGAAAAGATTCTGCGGGACCTAAAAACTGGCAAGAGTGATGATGCGATCGGCCGGGCACTCATTGATACGGTCAATACCTTTTCTATCCCCTTTGAGCACTTTGAAGCATTCTTACATTCCATGACAATGGATTTAACTGTGCAGGAATATCAAACCTATGAAGATCTTGTGGAGTATGTCTATGGCTCTGCAGCAGTCATCGGCCTTGAAATGGTGCCAGTGTTAGGCGTTCGTGAAGATGGTGCCTATGAATGTGCAAAGAAGCTCGGTATTGCCTTCCAATTAGCTAACTTCATCCGTGATGTGGGAGAAGATTTAGATCGTGGCCGTATTTATCTACCTATTGCTGAGTTAGCCGAGCATGGTGTCACACGAGAGATGCTTGAAGAACGAGTTCTTACGCCGCAAATCATTAGCGCACTCAAGTTTCAAATTGCCCGTGTGCGCCAACTTCAAGCCGAAGCAACACCGGGCATTCAAATGCTTGCAGCCTCTAGTCGTCCATGTATTGAAGCAGCAAGTGAGCTCTACTGCGGCATTGTCGATGAAGTAGAAAAGATTGGTTACGACATATTTAACAAGCGTGCCAAGACTTCTACTGCACGCAGATTAGGCGTCTTTATTACCGCTTATCTGAAGCGCCTAGCCGTATCCAATTAGTTAACACTCCAAGCACTAGCGCAAAACCAAAGAGTAAATCCTCCACTGGAGCTGATGCGATGCGAAGGCCAATAATTGCATCTGGGCTATACATCACAATATTTCTTGAAGTCAGCCACCAATTAGTGAGAAGCTGAAAACCAACAATAATTGCATATGAAGTCCAAAAAACTTTGCGCTTAAGCAACTGTGTATTGAAGAGATAGAGATCAAAAGAGATAGCAAAGAGAGCCGCAAAGATTGCGATTTGTGTGTAGGTCACTTGTAGACCTGCCAATGCTTTTTAACGCTGCGCACGGCTTCAATAGTCATCAGGGCTGCAATGGGCACAACTATGAAGAACAAATACTCTTCTAAAGGAATGCAAAAGGGTCCATAGATTCCCAGAATTTGTTCCTTATCAAAGAACCAATGGCCGTTGGCAATTGCATACTTGTCCCAAGCGATAAAGAGAAAAGCTACCGGGGCAATGGCAAGTGCTACTCGCTTGAATTGCTTGAGGACCCCGACCTTTAAAAACACTTCTAGCCAAAATGAGCCAACGATTGTGAAAACAATCATGGCTAGATATCCATACTTTTGCACGAGATAACGCTACTCTAAGGACTACGGGAGCCGCATGCGGCTGAGAGGGTTTGAAATTCAAACCGACCGATTGACCCGTCCGGTAATGCGGACGTGGAAAGGAAACTATGTCATTCATCGTTTTTAGCGCCTGGGGCTATGAAGTCTCAGCACTTGAATTCATCGCCGCAATTACATCATTTACTGGAGTCTGGCTTGGCACAACTGGAAAGCGCATCACATGGCCATGGTGGGCACTGAGCAGTGCGCTCTATATGGTCTTCTTTTATCAAGTTGATCTCTTTGCAAGTGCAGCTCTACAAATAGTTTTCATAGTTGCCGCTATTTGGGGCTGGCGTGATTGGGCGCCAACTGGCGCAGTACCGGGATACTTAAACAATCGCCATCGCTTGTATTGGGTCAGTGCAACGCTTATCTCTGTTTCACTACTCACCCCAGTTCTATCTCGCTTAGGCGCTGCGGCAACATGGTCTGATGCATTTTTACTTGTTGGCTCTCTTGCTGCGCAGATTCTTATGGTCTACCAAAAAGTTGAAGCGTGGATGCTCTGGCTGATCATTGACTTAGCGGGAACAGTTCAATATGCCTACCTGGGATATTGGTTCACTGCCGTTCTATACGCACTCTTCACACTCGTTGCGATAGTCGGCTGGAAGCGTTGGTATGTCCTTAATCGCAATTGATGGCAGAGCCGGTGCTGGCAAGACAACGCTGGCCGCTCGCTTCTTTGATGAGTTATCAGTTGATAAGGCTGTTGAAGTCATTCATATGGATGAACTCTATGACGGCTGGGAAAATGCCTTGGATGAGGGTTTAACTAAAACCTTAGAATCAATTGTGAATGCGCATAATAATAATGTGAGCATTAAAATAGATATCTTCAACTGGGAATCGATGTCATTTGATTCAAAGCGAGTGATAAATCCTGTTGATCTCTTGATTTTAGAAGGCGTAGGAGCGGGGCAAAAAGTAGTACGTGATGCTGGTGCAACCCTGTATTGGCTAGATATCGATGCTGAAATGGGAATACAACGGGTATTGAATCGAGATGGCAACCAGATTGCTTCACAGATGAAGCAATGGCAAATTTCGCAAGAGATTCATTTCATACGAGATAAGACACGCGAAAATGCGGAACACATTCAAAGCTCATAAGCTTTAAAGCCCTAAAATCGGCCATATGTCAGATCTATCAGGTGAGCTCATTGATGGGCGCTATCAACTCACCCGCCAGGTCGCCAATGGTGGAATGGCCAGCGTCTATGAGGCTCTCGATACCCGTTTAGATCGAAAAGTTGCAGTAAAGATTATGCATCCGCATTTAGCCCAAGATGAAGCGTTCGTTAACCGTTTCATTAGAGAAGCTAAAGCTGCTGCTGCACTTTCACACCCCAACATAGTAGCGGTGCAGGACCAAGGGTGGAATCAAAACGGAGTTCCTGCCGTCTTTATTGTTATGGAGTTGATTGAAGGTCACACTCTTCGTGAATATTTGAATGAGCGTGGAAGATTTGAAATTAAGGATGCAATTAACTACCTCACTCCTATTCTTAGCGCACTTGCTGCCGCCCATGATTTGGGAATTGTGCATCGTGACATGAAGCCTGAAAACATTTTGATTTCAAAAGAGGGACGCGTAAAGATTGCAGATTTTGGTTTAGCTCGCGGTGAAATCATTGGTTCAACTATGACGGCTGAATCAAGTGTCATTTTGGGATCTGTTTCATATCTCTCGCCTGAACAAGTACAACGAGGTGTTGCAGATTCAAGAAGTGATGTTTATGCCGTTGGCATCGTGGCATTTGAAATGCTCACAGGTGAGAAACCTTTCCAAGCAGACTCCCCCATTCAAATCGCCTACATGCACGTTAATCAAGAGATTCCATCACTTCGCACTAAGCGGAAAGAGGTTCCTGAAGCCTTAGATAATTTGATTCTGCAAGCCACCAACCGTGATCCAGATAAACGCCCACGCACAGCCGGTGACTTCCTTAAAGCTCTGGAAGCCATCCAGAATGAGATTGATCCTAAAACCAATCAGATGAAGTTATCTCTTGATCTTCCGGTTGAGCCGATTAAAGAAAAGCCACGTGGTAAAGTGAAGAAGGCGGTTGAGGAAGAAAAAGAAGAGAGTATTGAAGTAAAAGAAACTACCCAAGAGATTAAAGCTGCAAAGGAAAAGAAAAATAAGGCCAGCAAGCGCGTGCGCCGTAACCGTAAAGTTGCAATCATTCTTGCCATAGCCCTTGGTATCGGCGGTTGGTACGCATTAGTTGGACCTGGTTCACGCGTAGTAGTGCCATCAGTAGTGGGTGGAACATATGAGGAAGCTGTTTCAACCCTTTCACCGCTAGGTTTAACCACAGCCATTTTAGAAAAACGCTTCGATGAAGATATTGCTAAAGGTGCCATCATTGAAACTGATCCTCCAGGTGGAGGACGTGTTGCATCAGGTGGGCAGGTGAAGTTAATTGTTTCAAAGGGACCAGAGCGTTACATCATCCCTTCAGTTACAGGACTTACTCCAGAGGCTGCCACAACTGCTCTCGAGAAATTCCCATTGATAGTTGGCGCAAATACTGAAAGTTTTAACAAAGATATCCCCAAAGGTTTTGTCATCTCTGCATCCCCTGAATCTGGTACAGAAGTTAAGCGGGATACTCCAGTCTCACTTGTCATCAGTAAAGGTGTTGAGACTGTGGCACTGACCTCTTATTCAGGTAAGAGTGGTGAACAAGCGCTCAATGAGTTAAATGATTTGGGTTTTAATGTTGAATCTACTTATGCCTTTAATGAAAAGGTTTTATCAGGTGTTGTTGTTTCTCAAAGTCCAAGTGGTGTTGATGTGGCACCCAAGGGCTCAACTGTGACACTAGTTATCTCTAAGGGTTCACAGTACGTATTTATCCCTAACGTCTTTTCATTAGATCAACTCAAAGCAACGCAGGCGTTGCAGGATCTGCAGCTCAAGGTTGTAGTCAAGAAATTGGGAACTAAGAAGGTTAAGAAGGTTACAAATATCTCTCCAAAGGTGGGCACGAAAGTTAAACGTGGCAGCACAGTCACTATTACCGTAGGGTGAGCCAATGCCACAGGAGTCCAAGAAGCCACGTATTGGTGCCCACGTCCCAACCACTGGCGGAATGGCAAAGCGCTCCATTGAATATGCCCAAGAAATCGGTGCAAGTGCAATTCAAGTTTTTGCATCAAGTCCACGTATGTGGGCAATGCCAGCAGCAAAGCCTGAACTGGATGAGGCTTACAAAATCAAAGCTGCTGATATGGATCTTGAAACATATGTTCATGCTCCATTTCTTATTAACTTAGGTTCACCCACTGAAGCCACATACCTCAACTCTTTAGCTTCTACTAAATATTCTCTCCAGCGCGCTGCAGATATTGGAGCACTAGGAGCAGTTATTCACACTGGCTCTGCGGTGGATGTAAACCACGTTGAAAAAGCATGGAAGCAGATTCATGAAGGCATGATGCCAATCCTTAACGCGCTTCCAGATGATGCTCCTTACTTGTTATTAGAACCTACTGCAGGTCAAGGCCAATCATTGGTTAAGAAATTAGATGATCTAGAAAACTATCTCAAAGCTTTGGAGTACCACCCAAAGGTTGCCATCTGTCTTGATACCTGCCACGTATTTGCTGCAGGTCACGATATTTCTGTGAAGGGTGGCATGACAGCCACTATTGATCTTCTTGTTCAAATCGCTGGCGTAGAGCGTTTCCAGTTAGTCCATGCCAATGATTCAATGGATGTGTGCGGAGCACTAAAAGATCGCCATCAAAACATTGGTGATGGACATATAGGTCTAGAACCATTTGCTGAACTTCTTGCTCACCCAGCTATTGCTAACGCGCCATTAATTCTTGAAACACCGGGCATGGAGGAAAAACACAAGCCTGAAGTTGCGCTACTGAAGAAGCTACGAGATAAAAAGTGAGTGAAGCAAAACATCTATTCAAGATGAAGCTTGCCCCGTGGGCCCTTCTCACCGTTGCGATGGCTTGGGGCTGGGCTTTTGTGATCATGAAGGATGCAATTGAGCGCCAGAGCGTTAACAATTTTCTTTTCACCAGATTCTTACTCGGAACAGTTGTTATGGTGCTCATTCGCCCACAAGTTTTAAAACTGCTCAATAAGGATCTCCTACTACGTGCTGGATCTGCCGGTGTTTTCTTGGGCTTCGGTTACATCTTCCAAACACTTGGACTTGCCCGTACCGGAGCTGCAATTACGGGTTTTGTCACCGGACTTTATGTAGTTCTCACTCCACTCTTTGCCTGGTTATTTTTGAAAGAGAAGATTAATAGATTTACTTGGAGCTGCATCGCAGTTGCAACTGTTGGCCTTGGCTTCTTATCAATACATGGATTTTCTGTAGGAATCGGTGAACTTCTAGTCTTTATTAGTGCAATCTTCTATGCCTGCCACATCATTGCCTTGAGCAAGTGGAGCTCAGGCCGAGATGTTTATGCCATGACGGTGGTGCAGCTATTTATGTGTGCTCTGCTCGCTGGCATCGCATCAATTCCAGAAGGTTATTCGCCGCCACCTGATGCAGGCGTGTGGGGTGTAGTGATCTTTACGGCAGTTTTTGCAACTGCAATTGCCTTCATCATTCAGACGTGGGCCCAAGCGCATATGAGCCCTACCAAGGTAGCGGTCATTTTGACGATGGAAGTTGTATTTGCCGCGGTCTTTGCAATCATCTTTGGCGGTGAGCGCTTAACTTTGCAGAGTGCGCTCGGTGGAGTCCTTGTAGTTACTGCTATGTATTTGATTGTTATTAAAGAATCAAAGTAGGCTCGCTTCTATGGCAATAGATCTTCGCTCTGACACAGTCACCCGCCCATCACAAGCGATGCGTGATGCAATTGCTGCAGCACCGGTTGGTGATGATGTTTATAGCGATGATCCGACAGTTAACTCTCTTGAAGAGCGCGTCGCGGCGATGTTTGGCAAAGAAGCAGGCCTCTTTACCCCAACTGGCTCTCTTGCAAATCAATTAGCAATTCGTATGTTGGTTAATCCTGGCGAAGAGATTATTGCCGAGACAAATTCACACATCGTTCGCGCAGAACTTGGCGCAGCGGCAGTCTTTAGCGGTATTACTACCCGCACATGGCCAGCTACTCATGGACTTCTAAAGGCTGCTGATGCACTTGAGATAGCCCGCCCAGATTCTGGCCCCTATCTAGTTTCAACTACTGCAATTGCTGTTGAAAACACCCACAACTTTGGTGGCGGAACTGTGCAACCACTTGATGAAATTAAAGCCCTTCGCAAAGGCGCAGATGCGATGGGATTGGCCCTTCACTTAGATGGTGCTCGCATCTGGAACGCACATGTTGCAAGTGGAAAGTGGAGTCTCCTTTGCAGATTATGGAAAATACTTTGACACCATCAGCGTCTGTTTATCCAAAGGACTTGGTGCACCTATTGGTTCAGTAATGCTTTCTACCAAGGAACGCGTTGCTAAGGCGCGCGTGTGGCGCAAGCGTTACGGGGCAGGAATGCGACAAGTGGGATTGCTGGCAGCTGGTGCTCACTACGCTCTCGATAACAACATCAATCGCTTAGCCGAAGATCATCGCCGCGCAAAAGAGATTGCAGTTGCAATTGCAGCCGTAGATTCTTCACTCATTGACCCAGCAACTGTTCAAACAAATATCGTGGGGTTAGATCTAGCTCACCGTCCAATAACAGCTGCAGAACTTGCAACACGTTGCCGTGAAAAAGGCTTATGGATTAGCGCGCTAGGTCCAAAATATGCACGCCTTGTAACACACTTAGATTTTGATGATGCTCAATGTAAAGAAGCAATCGAGATTTTAAAGGTAGCCCTCGTGGCGCAATAGCCACTCTTTCTTATTCACTCCGTAAGCATAATTACCTAACGCTCCCCCAGTTTTAACAACTCGGTGGCATGGAACAACCAACATAATGGCGTTATTGGCGCATGCACTTCCTGCTGCACGCACCGCTGCTGGAGATCCAGCGCGCTCGGCAATATCA
>JAPLBK010000080.1 GCA_026392775.1 Actinomycetota bacterium | reverse complement strand
TTCAACTTTGGTTGCAGGAACTGCAGCTGCAGATGATGCGGTGCGCCTTGGAATTGGTTTGTTCTTACTTGGTCTGGGTTGGTCCTGCACCCTTATTGCAGGTTCTGCCTTTCTTTCTGAATCAGTTTCAGTTGAGATGCGTCCAGCATCTCAAGGGGCTAGTGATTTAGTAATGAATCTAGCTGGTGCTGGCGGGGGAGCAATCGCCGGGGTAATTATCGGAACCTTAAGTTATGGTTGGTTATGTTTATTTGCAGCGATGCCGGTCATAGCCCTAGCTATGGCTTCACAAAGGATGAGAGAACTTGAAAACTAATCACAGAATTCATCCAGCTTGGATTGCAGCATTAGTTGCTTTCTTTACTTTGGTTGCAACCGCGGGTTTTAGATCAGCACCAGCAGTAATAATGATTCCATTACAAGATGCATTTGGTTGGAACCGTGATCAAATCTCACTTGCTATCTCAATAAATGTGCTTCTCTATGGCCTCACCGCACCTTTTGCTGCAGCTCTGATGGAGCGCTTTACGGTGCGAAAAGTAGTGATGGGAGCACTCACAACAGTCAGTACTGGAGCGTTCTTAACCACTCAGATTCATGCACCATGGCAGTTAATTGCAACATGGGGTGTCATTGTTGGTGTTGGCACAGGCTCTATGGCACTTGTCTTTGCTGCAACTGTCGCTAATCGCTGGTTTGTTAGGCGCCGTGGATTAGTCATAGGTGGGTTAACCGCAGCATCTGCAACGGGACAATTAATCTTTTTGCCAGGACTGACACATTTAGCACAGTCGTATGGATGGAAATCAATCGGATTAACAATCGGTACTGCATCTTTGTTTATGGTTCCTATGATCTATTTATTCTTGCGTGAAAAACCTGTAGATCTAGGTTTGCTGCCATACGGTGCACCCGATGATTGGACACCACCAGTCCGCCCTGAAATGAACGCTGCTCGATTAGCGATAGTTACTTTAAAAGAGGCAAGTGCCCACAAAGATTTTTGGTATCTCTTCGGTTCATTTTTTGTCTGTGGATTATCCACCAGTGGTTTAATCGGCACGCACTTTATTCCAGCAGCACATGACCATGGAATGGGTCAAGTCGTTGCTGCATCACTACTTGCCTTAGTTGGAGTCTTTGATGTACTGGGCACAATTTTCTCAGGTTGGCTGACAGATAAATATGATCCGCGCAAGCTTCTCTTTTTCTACTACGGACTTCGTGGACTTTCACTGTTTTTACTGCCTTCCATTCTTTTCTCATCCGTTCACCCATCCACCCTTGTCTTTGTCATCTTCTATGGCTTGGACTGGGTAGCAACTGTGCCGCCAACTGTGATGTTGTGTAGAACTATTTTGGGACCAGAGCGTGCAACAGTTATTTATGGGTGGGTATTTGCAGGTCATCAAATTGGCGGTGCTATTGCAGCATTTGGGGCAGCAGTGGTTCGAGTGAAGTTTGGTGACTATGCCGCAGCGTTTTATATAAGTGGTGGTCTCTGTTTAATTACTACTTATTTTGTCTTACAAATTGCTAAGGGTAAGGACATGGCTAACCTAAGAACATGAGCACGTTTTATGAAGAAATAGGTGGCGAGGCTTTCTTTACCGATTTAGTGTCTCAGTTCTATGCCCAAGTTGCCATTGATCCGATTTTGCGTCCGATGTATCCAGAGTCAGATTTAAAGGCAGCAGCGCTGCGCTTGCAATGGTTCCTTGAACAGTACTGGGGCGGGCCAACTACCTATCAAGAAAACCGTGGACATCCCCGCCTTCGTATGCGCCATGCGCAGTTTCATATCAATATCGCAGCACATGATGCATGGGTCAAAGCGATGCGCACAGCCGTTGATGGAGTGGAGATGAAGCCAGAGTTAAAGGTGCAGTTGTGG
>JAPLBK010000083.1 GCA_026392775.1 Actinomycetota bacterium | reverse complement strand
TAGGGGGTCAACGGTCCGGGCCCACTATGAAACCCGCATCCCGTGGTGGGCTAATTCTTTATCTCAGCGCTCCTCCAAGCAAGGCAAAGCACATGCAAGTAAGCGTGTAAGTACAACAATTTGATAACTAACCTCCTTATACGGGGTGGGCCTGTGGGGTAGCCTGCCTCGAGTGAACCTCTTTGATGCCCACTCAATCGTCTCTGATTTAGGCCTGATCGGCGTCATGGCAATCATCTTTGCCGAGACCGGATTACTTATTGGATTGGCTTTTCCTGGCGACTCACTGCTTTTTCTTGCAGGCGTTGCTGCATCTGGTTCAGGGGCTGCAGTTTTGGGTAACGCGCATCTGTCAGCACCTGCGCTATTTATTGGTGCACCCATTGCAGCCATTGCTGGTGCGCAAACTGGCCACTGGTTTGGTCACAAGTACGGTCGCAAACTATTTGATCGCCCCAATGGTCGAGTCTTTAATCATCAAAGAGTTGTTGCAACTGAAAAGTGGTTGCGTAAGTACGGCACAGGCAAAGCAATTGTTTTAGCGCGCTTTGTGCCATTCATCCGAACTTTGATTAACCCCATGTGTGGTGTGGTGGCAATCCCTGCTAAAAAGTTTTTCTTTTGGAATGCGGTGGGCGGACTCGTTTGGACGCAGCTGGTTTTAAGTCTTGGCTTTGTTTTAGGTGAAAAACTCAAAGGCTCAGTAGATAAATATATCTTGCCGCTAGTAGGCATAATTGTTTTTGTTTCATTGATACCAGTTATTGCAGAGTTATTTCGTGAGTGGCAAACTCGCAAGCATCACAAGTAAGTTTTATAAACCTAAATCTGCTAATTGATAAGCGGCACGGTATTCATAACCAGCTTCTGTAATCTTTGGCTCAGCACCGCGCTCCACAATGACTGCAACTGCCACAACAATTGCGCCAGCTTCGATCAAAGCTTCCACTGCAGTTAATACAGAGCCACCGGTTGTGGAAGTGTCTTCAACGGCTAAAACACGCTTGCCTTTAACATCTGGACCTTCGATGCGACGTTGCAGACCATGTGCTTTTTCTGCCTTGCGCACAACAAAAGAATCAATCTTTTTGCCTCTACTTGCTGCCACATGCATCATGGCAGTTGCAACTGGGTCAGCTCCAAGTGTTAAGCCGCCTACTGCTTCATAATCTAAATCTTTTGTCAGCTCCAGCATCACTTCACCAACAAGAGGTGCTGCTTCATGATCTAGGGTCACACGGCGAAGATCGACGTAGTAATCAGCTTCTTTGCCTGAAGACAAAACTACTTTGCCGTGGACAACAGCCTTTTTAACGATCTGATCTTTGAGGGCATCGCGTGAATTCATACGGCGAGCCTACTATCTTGGGCTTTGCTTGCCGCGCAGGTATTGTTCTGACCACTATGGCAACCAAGAAAAAGGTAGTGCGGCGCAAGAAGCCCGTTAAAAAAGCTGCTGCCACTAAGCGGGCCCTGAACAAAACAATTGCCTCATTACGCAAAGAGGCTGCCGTCTTAGAAGCATTTGTCGCAACTTTGAGTATTTCCGAGGAAGTCCCACTCACTCGCAAAAGGGCGGTAGTAAAGAAAAAGAAGTAAACCTTTGAGTTTCATGTGAGTTCATCAATAACTTTCGAGTTTTCTGTGAGTTCATCTACCTTGCTGACTTTGTTCACTTAGCCCATCTATATTACTGACATGAATCCCAAGCAGCTTGAAATATCGCGGTTGTTTCACCGCTTTGGTTTCGGTCCACGCCCCGGTGAATATACCCAAGCACTAAAAGATGGTGTAGATGCAACGCGCACAAGATTGATAAATGCGCCTGCAACGCAAACAACAATCACTCCTGTTTTAATTCCAGAGATCGCTGATTTAGGTAAGCGTCCTCAAGAAAATACTCCTGAGGTTGTTACTTTTGCTCTTGCAATGCGTAATCAGTCTCAACAAATGGGTTTGTGGTGGTTAGACATGATGGCTTTGAGTGATCATGGATTAACTGAACGAATGACATGGTTTTGGCATGGACATTGGGCAACTTCGATTCAAAAACTGAATTATCCACTTCCAATGTTTAATCAAAATAAAACCTTGCGTGCTCAATCCTTAGGTAATTTCAACACCATGGTTAAAGCAATGCTCAATGACGGTGCACTACAGTTTTGGCTAGATGGACAAGACAGCACAGCAAAAGCGCCTAATGAGAATTTAGGCCGAGAACTCATGGAGCTTTTCGTCCTTGGTGTGAATCGATATAGCGAAGATGACGTCAAAGCAATCTCACGTGCTTTAACTGGCTACCAAGTTGAGCGCAGCAGTGGCGTGGTAACGATTAACCCCAATCGGAGAGATGCAAGCCCAGTTTCTCTATTAGGTAAAACCGCCTCTTTTACTGGAGATTCACTCAGTGATTTCCTGGTTGCACGTGATGATTGTGGACAATTTATCGCTGAGCGACTTTGGTACAGATTTATATCAAGCACTGAAGATATGCCCGCATCCTTTAGTGTTAAGAACGCTTTTGCCACACGCGATATCTCTGCAGCGGTAAAGGCGATGGCCACAGATCCATCAATGCAAGATCCAAAATATGCCTTAGTTAAATCCCCCGTTGAATGGTTTATCTCTGCGTGCAGAGCGTTAGAGCTCACTCCATCTAAATTACAAACCTCTGCCCAGTTAACGGGTTATTTGGACAAACTTGGACAAGTTCCATTTAACCCACCTAACGTTGGTGGGTGGCCAGCAGGGGGTGCGTGGTTGTCATCAGCAACAGCTCAATACCGTTTGGCATTTGCGGCTTGGTTAATTAAGCAGAGCGATTTAAATGCCTTGAGTCAAATTCCAAGAGATTCACGTGTGCTTAAAAGTGCTGATTGGTTAGGTGTTGCTGAATGGAGTCCACGAACACAATCAGCGCTTCGAACTTCCTTAGATGATCCTGCACAGTTTGCATTACTTGCACTGTGTAGTCCTGAATACATAGTGAGCGCTTAGGAGCCGGCCATGGATACTATTTCACGTAGAAAGTTTTTGAAATTAACAACAGGCGCCGTTGCTGTTGGTGCTGCAGCTAACTTTCTAACTTTAGATGACATTGCCGAAGCTGCAATTAATCGTCCGCTTGCAGCAGGAACGCCAATTTTAGTCATGGTTACTTTGTATGGTGGCAATGATGGTTTAAATACTGTTATTCCTTACAAGGACCCGGTTTATTTCTCTTCACGCCCAAGCATTTCCTACAAGGCAGAAACAATGTTGCCATTGGATGCAGAACTTGCGCTCAACCCTTCAATGGGTGGTATTAAATCGCTATGGGATCAAAAGAAGGTAGCGATAATTCGTGGAGTTGGATATCCAAAGCCTGATCACTCACATTTTTCTTCCATGGCCAAATGGCAAAGCGCCTCTCCGGAAAAACACATCAGTAGCGGCTGGCTGGGGCGTTGGTTAGATTCACAACCAGAAGATCCCATGCTTGCAATCTCTTTAGGTTCAGTTCTACCTCCCATGCTTGCGGGAAATAAGATCTCAGGTTCTGCATTGCCATTAGGGGGATTAGTAATTCCTAAGGGCACATTTGCTGCTCAATGTATTCAACTCTCAAAGCCTTTACAGTCAGATTCAGCATTAATGGCAGCGGCAGCAACATCTATGCGCAATCTTTTCTCAGTCTCTACTTCAATCCAACCAGTGTTGAAATCACCGGCTCCTGTTGCGCTTGACCTGCCAACCGTTAATGGCGGAAATGCCGGAGGCGATAGCAATCTTTCACAGCAGTTAGATGTTGTTGCAAAGCTCATTGCAGCAGGATCTCCCACAAAGGTCTGGTCAGTTTCACTCGGTGGCTTTGATACCCACGCTAATGAAGCAAATGCTCAAGCAGAGTTACTGGGGGTAGTTTCTTCTGGAATTACTCGCTTTATGAGTCAACTTAAATCAACCACTAGGTCAAATGATGTGACCGTTGTGGTTTATAGCGAATTTGGACGTCGAGTGAAGGGAAATGCTTCTCAGGGCACAGACCATGGAACATCTGGTCCAATGTTTGTCATTGGCGAGAAAATAAACGGTGGTTTCTATGGTGACCAACCATCTCTTTCTAAGTTAATCGATGGAGATCTGGCCGTAACAACTGATTTTAGGGATGTTTACGCCACTATTTTAGAATCAATTCTGAAATCACCTGCTGAGCAAGCCTTAGGTAAGTGGGCTGGCCGAACTAACTTCATGAAAGCTGTTTAATTACTTCTCTTGCTTATAGACAATAACTTCACTGCGAGAACGTCGTGCAAGGCCTTTAGGTGGGTTAGCTTCAACAAGGGCATCCACTTCAATACGTAACTGTGCAACCTCAATTGCCATATTGGCCATTGCTGATTCAAGTTCAATGATGCGTCTAATACCTGCGTGGTTGATTCCTTCTCCCACAAGTTTTTGAACTGCGCGCAGTAGTGCAATGTCACGTAATGAATAACGGCGGTTACGTCCTTCTGTGCGAGAAGGTGAAACTAAACCTAACTTGTCATATTGGCGCAAAGTTTGTGGATGCAAACCAGAGATCTCTGCAGCAACTGAGATGACATAAACGGCTGCATCATCTGCTGGGACTTCATTCTTTAGGTCATCACTCATTGTTTTGCCTTTGCAGCTAATTCAGCACGAACATCTTCATCAGCAGTTTCCTCAGCAAAGCTCTTTAACGCATCTAGGGCTTTACCATCAACGCGTTGTGGCACTTGAACATCCACGGTTACAAGTAGATCTCCAACATGTGAGCCTTTAGTGATTCCACGGCCCTTGACGCGAAGTGTGCGACCGTTAGGAGTGCCTGGTGCGATGCGCACAGTTACTTCTTCACCACTCATCACTGGCACTTTCACATCTGCGCCAAGGGCAGCTTCGGTAAAAGTGATGGGCAAAGTAACAAGTAAGTTCTCAGCTTTTCTGGAAAAGATTGGGTGGGGCTTAACGTGAAGGAGGATGAATAAGTCACCTGGGCCAGCCTCACCTGGTGCTCCTTTGCCTTTCACGCGAATTTTGGCACCGTCATTGACACCTGCAGGAACACGCGCAGTAATGTTTTGTGTAGCACCTCGATCGGTGCTTAGGCGTAGATCTAAATTAGTTCCAAATACTGATTCACGGAAAGTAATAGTTGCCTCTGTTTGTAAATCTTGACCTTTACGTGGACCACGACGTCCACCACCACCAAAAAGGTTTGCAAAAATATCTTGTGGATTTCCGCCGCCGAAGATGTCTGAGAAATCTCCGCCTTGAAAGTTTCCTCCACCACCTGGAGCGCGAAATCCACCACGTTCAAACAAAGATCGTGCTTCATCATATTCAGCGCGCTTTTTAGCATCAGAGAGAATCTCATATGCCTCAGAGACTGCTTTAAACTTTTCTTCCTTTGCAGAATCACCGTGATTTGTATCAGGGTGGAGATCTTTTACAAGGCCGCGATACTTACGTTTGATTTCATCAGCAGCAGCCTTCTTATCAACGCCAAGGACCTTATAGAAATCCTTTTCGTAGAGATCTTTGGCTGCCATTTGTAATTACTCTCCTGCTGGATCTGTTACAGAAACACGTGCTGGGCGCAAAATGCGCTCTTTGTATTTATACCCAGGCTGCAAAATCTTTGAAGCAGTCGGTACTGCTACATCGGAAGATGTTTCATGCATCAGAGCTTCATGGATCTGTGGATCAAATATTTCACCGTCGGTGCCGTATTTCTCTAAACCGATGCGAGAAACGATGGTGTTGAGTTGATCGGCAACTGCTTTAAAGCCACCAGTTAACTCACCATGTGATTCTGCGCGATCAACATCATCAAGTAGTGCCAGAAGCTGCGTTAAAACCGCACCGATCGCCATTTCGTGAGCAAGGGAACGATCACGCTCTACACGCTTGCGGTAGTTGGCATATTCAGCCTGAAGTCGTTGTAAATCACTAGTTAACGTAGCTACCGGATCAGCATCCTGATCCGGTGCCACATCTTCAACTACTGATTCTTCGGTAAGCGAGTTTTCTTCGCTCACTTGCCTTCCTCAACTACTTCAGCATCTTCAACGCCATCTTCGGCGTTTGTGCCATTCTCACCATCTGCTGCACCTTCAGCTGCAGCACCTGTATAAAGTGCAGCCCCTAGAGCTTGGCTAACAGTTGCAACCTTTTCAGTTGCGCTCTTAATCATTTCATAATTTGAACCACCGAGAGCAGTCTTTAGCTCTTCGAGTGCTGCTTGCGTCTCTGTCTTCTTTTCTAGTGCATCACCTGTAGACAGTTTTTCTTCATTATCTTTGATGAACTTTTCAGTTGAGTAAAGAAGTGAATCTCCAGCGTTGCGAATCTCTGCTTCTTCTTTGCGCGCACGATCTTCTTCAGCATGTGATTCAGCATCGGCCATCATGCGCTCAATCTCTTC
>JAPLBK010000019.1 GCA_026392775.1 Actinomycetota bacterium | reverse complement strand
GTTTCGATATCGCTAGCTGGGTCAATACGGCCATCAACGTGAACAACATCGCCATCGTTAAATACTCGAATAACTTGGCAGATCGCATCTGTTTCACGGATATTTGCTAAGAACTTATTGCCAAGACCAGCACCTTCTGATGCACCTTTAACAATTCCTGCGATATCAACAAAAGAAAGGGCGGCAGGCAAAAGCTTTTGTGAGCTATAGATAGTTGCCAGCTTTGCCAAGCGATCATCTGGCACACCAACTACTCCAACGTTGGGCTCAATGGTTGCAAAGGGATAGTTGGCTGCTAGGACGTTGTTCTTGGTCAATGCGTTGAAAAGGGTGGATTTACCCACATTTGGCAGACCAACGATTCCGATAGACAGGCTCATAGTGGGTAGAGCCTACGCGGGATTGTCAGTGCAAACTGCCACGATAGGCCCATGCCCGCATACGTAGTAACCCTTCTCATAGGCCTAATGGCCGGTGCCGCTATTGGATATCTAGTTGCACGCCTTAAATCCACATCCTCTGTTGCAGATCGCGCACTTCTTGATGATTACAAATCTCAGTTAGAAGCAGAGCGTAGCAAAACAGAGTCTGCTGTTAAGTTAAATGCAGAGCTCGTTTCAATGAAAGAGTCAGTTGAAAAACTTTCAACCCAAGCCAATGAAGCTAATCGCATTCGCACAGAGGCTGAAGCTAAGTTAAATACAACAATTCTTGAGATGCGTCGTGCCTCTGAATCCATCTTTGATGAAACAAAAAAGATTGCTGGCGCACTTTCAAACTCACAAACACGCGGCAAGTTTGGTGAAGCTCAACTTGAACTATTACTACAAGGTGCCGGCCTTCGTGAAGATCATGAGTATTTCCGCCAGAAATCAACAACTGACTCTGATTCATCAGGTATTCCAGATATCACGGTGAAGATGCCTGGCGGCAGCCATATCTTTATTGACTCTAAGTTTCCCTTTGATCGCTTCTTAGAGGCATTTGATCCAGCTAATGAGGCAGATCGTGATGAGTTCTTACAAGCTCACACTAAAGATTTGCTCAAGCACATCGAAGCTCTAGCAAAGCGCGGCTATCACAAATCACAGGGCTCCCCAGATTTTGTTGTTCTCTTTGTTCCCTTTGAGACGTTGTTATCAGAGGCCCTTCGCCTTGATTCAAATCTTCTCGAAAAGGCTTTTAAAGTAGGCGTAACAGTTGCCACTCCAACATCCATGATGGCGCTGCTTCGCACCATTGGCTATATCTTCACGCGCAATAAGTTAGCTGAGAACGCTGATGAGATTCAAAAGGTTGCAAGTACCTTCTTAAAAAACATCACTTTGCTACACACCAAGATTGTGGCAGTTGGTAAAGCTATTTCATCAACATCTAAAGCCTATGAAGATCTAGTTCCAACGGCTGAAAAGACTGTCCTTAGCCCAGCTAGACGTATCCATAACTTGGGTGTGACTGGAGATAAAGATAAACTGGCTATTGAATACCCAGAGGCACCAGCATCAGTTCGCGAACTAAAGAAGGATGAACTAGGCGATGATGATTTTATTGATGCAGAAGAGATAACAGATGGAGATAAGTAAATGAGCACAGCAACTAAAATGGCGATTCAGGGCCCTGGACTTAAAAAACAGGGCATCGTTGTGCTGCAAAGCTTTTTTATTGGCTTCTTCACTTTCGTTGAACTCTGGCTGCGCAGTGGTGTTGGAATCCTTACAGGCATAATGATTCTTCTTTCTTTCTATGGCGCACTTCGCTTTGGTCGTCCCGGCACAACCTATGTCTCTGTTGTTAGTCCACCACTTGCCTTTGCAGCCAATGCTCTTTTCTGGATCATGATCTTTGATGGCTTTAGACCATCACGCGTTGGTATTGATTTCATTGCAGCACTTGCCAGTGAAGCGCCATTTCTTATTATTGGTGCGGCCTATGGCTGGTTTGTATATTTTAATGCAAAGGCAAAAACTAAGCCTTCAAAAGCCCGTCAAGCTTGAATTCCAGCTGCTTTCATATCTCTGCGCAGCTCAGGTGGCAGCGCAAAAAGAAGTGATTCCTCTGTTGCTGTAATAGTTTCAACATCATTAAAGCCATGCTCAGCTAGGGTCTTTAAAACATCAGTCACCAAGATCTCTGGCACAGATGCTCC